>JBDHRZ010000218.1:0-5562 GCA_039807845.1 Rhodoferax sp. | reverse complement strand
GTGACCTATGAGGAAGGCGCCTTCAACTACGTGCTCGCCGGCACCGCCGGTATCGTCTACCCGCAGGACGGCTCGCTGCTCGAGCCCGAGGGCATGTTCATCGTCAAGAGCGGCCCCAACCCGAAGGCGGCGCGCCTGTTCGCCGACTACCTGCTCTCGGAAGAGGCGCAGAAGGAACTGGTGGCGAAGTTCCCGGGCCGCCGGCCCACGCGCATGGGCATCCCGACGCATCCTGCGATGCTGCCCGCCAGCAAGCTCAAGGTGATCGACTACGACTCCAAGTGGGCGGCGGAGAACCGCACCCAGATCCTGGATCGGATGCAGAAAATCATCGTCAAGACCCAACAGTGACGCTGCGCCGGCGGGCCGCCATCGAGGCCCGCCGAAGATGAACCTCCTGCACGGGACATTCCAATGGCGTCCACGACGGTCCGCGTCGATGCGGTGACCAAGCGCTTCGGCGACGCGGTGGCGGTGGACGACGTCTCCGTCGACATCGCACGCGGCGAGTTCTTCACCCTGCTGGGCTCGTCGGGCTGCGGCAAGACGACGCTGCTGCGCATGATCGCCGGCTTCCTGCGGCAGACCAAAGGGCACCTGTACTTCGGTGAGCACTGCGTGGACGACCTCGCGCCGCAGCACCGCAACACCGGCATGGTGTTCCAGAGCTACGCCATCTTCCCGCACATGTCGGTGATCGACAACATCGCCTACGGGCTGCGCGCACGCGGGCAGGGCGCCGCCGAGATCAAGGCCAAGGTCGAAAAATACCTGGCGCTCACGCGGCTGGAAAAGCTCGGGCACCGCAAGCCGCGCGAACTCTCCGGCGGCCAGCAGCAGCGCGTGGTGCTCGCGCGCGCGATGGTCATCGAACCCGACGTGCTGCTGATGGACGAGCCGCTGTCCAACCTGGACACCGAGATGCGCATCCACCTGCGCTCGGAGATCCGCGCGCTGCAGCGCCAGGTCGGCATCACCACCATCTACGTGACGCACGACCAGGAAGAAGCGCTGCTGATGTCCGATCGCATCGCCGTCATGCGCGCCGGGCGCTTCGAGCAGGTGGGCGACCCGCACGCGATCTACAACCAGCCGGCCACCCGCTTCGTCGCGAGCTTCATCGGCGAGAACAATTTCCTGGCGGTGCGCGCGGTGCGCAGCGAAGGCGAGCACACGCTGGTCGAACTGCCCGGCGCGCACCTGCTGGCGCAGGGAAAGCCACCCGCCTCGACCGGGGCGCTGGACGTCGCGATCCGTCCCCAGGACATCACGCTGGCAGCGCCCGATGACGGGCAGCACCCGGGCCTGACCGGTACGCTGGTCGACATCCAGTTCCATGGCGGCACCGTGCGCTTCAGCATGGACCTGGGCGACGCGGGCACGGCCCAGGTCGCCGCCTCCAGCCGCACCGGCGCCAGCATGCCGGCCATCGGCAGCCGTCACCGGCTGCAGATCGACCCGAAGGCCGTCCGGCTGTTTGCGCGGGCCGACGCGTGACGGCGGCGCACGCGCCGGCGGCAGCGGGTCGCCGCCGAATCCTGCCGGACCTGCTGGGCTTCTGGCCACTGGTCACGGCAGCGGTGCTGCTCATCATTGGCGCCCTGCTGCTGCTGCCGGTGATCAACATCATCGGCCTGAGTTTCTCGGGCGGCGTGCACAGCGGGGACGTGCTGGAGCACTATCGCAAGTTCTTCAGCGAACGCTTCTACTACCAGACGCTGATCAACAGCCTGTGGGTGAGCTTCTCGGCGATGGTGTTCGCCGTGCTGTTCGGGGTGCCGGCGGCCTACTTCGTGAACCGCTACGACATCTGGGGCAAGGGCATCGTGCGTGCAGCGGTCGTGCTCACCTTCGTCTCGCCGCCGTTCATCGGTTCGTATTCCTGGGTCGTGCTGTTCGGGCGCAGCGGCATCGCGACGCAGTTCTTCTCGAGCCTGGGCATCACGCTGCCGACCATCTACGGGGCGCAGGGCATCATCTTCGTGTTCACGCTGCAGTTCTTCCCGTTCGTCTTCCTGCTCGTCTCCAGCGGCCTCAAGGCGATCGACCAGAGCGTCGAGGACGCGGCGCGCAACCTCGGTTCGGGTGAATTCAGGACCTTCCGCACCGTGATCGCACCACTGCTGGTGCCCTCCATCACGACCGGCGCGCTGCTGGTCTTCATTGCCTCGTTCACCGACCTGGGCACGCCGATCATCCTGGGCGAGAAGTTCCGCGTGCTGCCGGTGCTCATCTACGGCGAATTCGTCAACGAGTTCGGCGGGCGGCCGGTGCTGGCCAGTTCGCTCTCGGTGGTGCTGCTCACGGTCACCACCGGCGCCTTGCTGCTGCAACGCGCGATCGCGGCGCGCCACGCGCACGGGACGACCGCCGTGCGTCCGCTGGAGGTACGCGCACAGCCGACCGGCAAACGGGTCGCGGCGAGCCTGTACGTGTTCCTGTTGATCGGCATGGCGCTGCTGCCGATCTTCAACATCGTGGTCTCCTCGTTCCTGCAGGCCAACGGCCCGGTGCTGGTGGCGAAGTTCTCGCTCGAGAATTACCAGCAGATCGCCAGCCGACTGGCCGGGCCGCTGTGGAACACGGTGTTCTTCACCACCACTGCGACGCTGCTGTGCGCGGTGGTCGGGACCGCCGTGGCCTACATCATCGTGCGCCGGCCCGGTCCGGTGACGGGGCCGCTGGACACCGTGGTGATGTTCTCCTACGCCGTGCCCGGCATCGTGCTGGGGGTAGGGCTGGTGGTGACCTACCACGACGGCCCGCTGGCGCTCACCGGCACCGCGCTGATCCTGATCCTGGCCTACTTCATCCGGCGTCTGCCCTTTTCCGTGCGCTCGTCGGTCAGCATGCTGCAGCAACTCGCGCGCGACACCGAGGACGCCTCGGTGAACCTGGGTGCCGGGCCTGGACGCACCTTCGTCAAGATCACCATCCCGATGCTGGCCACCGCGATCCTCTCCGGCGCCCTGCTCACCTGGTCGAACACCATCCGCGAACTCAGCGCCACACTGATCCTGCAGTCGGGCAGCACCACCACCATCGCGATAGAGATCTTCAACGAAGTCGTGAACGGCAATTTCGGCATCGCCTCGGCACTCGGCACGATCCTGATCGCGCTGACCTTCCTGCCGCTGCTGGTGCTGTTCATGGTGATCGGCAAGAAGGAGGACGTGCTCGTGTGAGCCCGCGCGGACGTGGATCGCCCCGGCGCGGGCGCGATGCACGCCGTCACGGCATCAGGGCCAGTGCAGACATGAAGATCGACGGCAAGCACTATCGCACCATCTGGCGGCACGCCGACGGCGTCGCCGTGCAGGTGATCGACCAGACGCAACTGCCGCACCGGTTCGCCGTGCACACGCTGCACGAGCTCGACGATGCGGCGCAGGCCATCCGCACGATGGTGGTGCGCGGCGCGCCGTTGATCGGAGCGACCGCTGCCTACGGGCTGGCACTGGCGATGGTGCAGGACCCCTCGGATGCCATGCTCGAAGCGGCGTGCGCGCGGCTGGCCGCGACGCGCCCCACCGCCGTCAACCTGCGCTGGGCGCTGCAACGGCTCTCCGGGCTGCTGCGCACGCAGGCCCCGCCCGAGCGGCGTGCCTCGGCCTACCGGCTGGCAGCAGAACTGTGCGACGAAGACGTGCGCATCAATGCCGCGATCGGCACCGTCGGCGCCGGCCTCATCGCCGCGGCCTGGGAGCGCGGCGCGCGCCGGCGCCCGGTGCAGGTACTCACGCACTGCAATGCCGGCTGGCTCGCCACGGTCGACTGGGGCACCGCGCTGGCGCCGGTCTACTGCGCGCACGAGCAGGGAATCCCGGTGCACGTGTTCGTGGACGAGACGCGCCCGCGCAACCAGGGCGCCAGCCTGAGCGCCTGGGAGTTGCAGGCGCACGGCGTGCCGCACACGCTGATCGTGGACAACGCCGGCGGCCACCTGATGCAGCGCGGAGAAGTCGACCTGTGCATCGTGGGCACCGACCGGGTCAGCGCCGACGCGGCGGTATGCAACAAGATCGGCACCTACCTGAAGGCGCTGGCGGCGCACGACAACGGCGTTCCTTTCTACGTGGCGCTGCCCTCGCCGACGATGGACTGGGACACGCCCGCTGGCGACCGGATCCCGATCGAAGACCGCGGCGCGCGCGAGGTGACGCACATCCATGGCCTGTCCGAAGATGGCCGCATCACCGAGGTGCGGCTGGCGCCCGCGCAGACGAAGGCGCGCAATCCCGGCTTCGACGTCACCCCGGCGCGGCTCGTCACCGGGTTCCTGACCGAACGCGGGCTGGCGGCGGCGACGCCCGAAGCCTTGCGCGCACTGCTGGGCGGGACCGAACCGGCATGAAGGAGCACACCGTGAACGACGAACACGCGCTGCGCAGCACGATGGTGGCGGTCTGCCGCCAGATGAACGCGATCGGGCTCAACCAGGGGACTTCGGGAAACCTGAGCATCCGGCTCGACGCCGTGCGCTGCCTGATCACGCCGTCGGGCGTCGCCTACGACACGATGACGCCCGAACACATGGCGCTGCTGCAGCGCGACGGCCGCTGGTCGGGCCCGGTGCGGCCGTCCACCGAATGGCGCTTCCACCGCGACATCCTGGCCGAGCGGCCCGATGCAGTGGCCGTGCTGCACACGCATTCACGCCACGCCACGGCGCTCGCCTGCCGCGAGGAAGACCTGCCGGCGTTCCACTACATGGTCGCCGCGGCCGGCGGCGACTCGATCCGCTGCGCGCCCTACCACACCTTCGGCACCCAGGCCCTGTCGGACGCCGCGCTCACCGCGCTGCAGGGCGGCCAGGTCGGCCTGTTCGCGCACCATGGGCTGATCGTGCTCGAACGCTCGGCGCAGCAGGCGCTGGCGCTCGCGATCGAGGTCGAGTCCCTGTGTGCCACCTACCTGCTGGCGCGCCAGGCCGGTCCCGTGCGCAACCTGGACGAGCGGGAAATGGCCACGGTGACCGGTCTGTTCCAGAGCTACGGCACGCCTGATTTTCCGGATGCCGAACTGGTCCGGATCGGCGCCGCCGGGCCATCCGGGGACGCATGACAGAGCACGACCGGGTCCAGGCCGCACGGACCTGACTCTTCAGTTCCCGGCCTTCATGCCCTGGATGCGCTGCACGTGCGCCAGCAGCGAACGCTTGGCGACCGGCCACATGCGCGGCGGCACGTCGTCGTAGGCCTGCTCCACCCATTCGTCCAGCGTGCCCTCGGGCTGGCGTTGCATCACCCCCAGGATCTTGGCCTCGCGGGCCAGGCGGTGGGCCTTCAAGGCAGCAATCGCCCGCTCGGCCGGCGCAAGCACATGACCGTGCGCCGGCGCGATGAACCCGATGTCGTACGCGACACAGGCGCGGCTGAGCTTGTCGAGCGACTCCAGGTAGTCATCCATGTCGCCGTCGGGCGGGTCGATCACGGTCGTGCTGCCGTTGAGCACGTGGTCCCCGCTGAACAGGATACCGTCTTCCACCAGCACCAGGCACAGGTGATTGGCCGCGTGGCCGGGGGTGTGCAGCACGCGCAACGTGTGCACGGCCGTGCCGTC
>JBDHRZ010000217.1:0-5590 GCA_039807845.1 Rhodoferax sp. | reverse complement strand
GTACTGCCTTGCGGTGCGAGATGTCGCCTTCGATCGCGACGGCCATCGCGTCCACGGTGCGGCCCATGGATGCGAGTTCGTCGAACCCGTGCAGGGGGCCATTGCGCACGGTGTAGTCCCACACGGCCAACTTGTCGGCGCTCTGTCCCAGCCGATGGATCGGTTGCAGCACGTTGCGGTGGATCACGCGCAGGGCCAGCACGGTCATCGTGATGGTGGCGGCCATGCTCACCAGCGACAGGAAGATCCATCGTGCCAGTGCGCCGCCGGCAGTGGCCACCTCGGCGCGGCTGCGTGCGTCGGTCGTCGCGACCAGCGTACCGACCGCCTGTGACAGCTTGTCCTTCAGCGTGTTGTAGCCGGCGCTGTGCACCAGTTGGCTGGCGAAATCCAACCGGGGCTGGCCGTCAGAGACGAACGTGTCGCTGTCGGGGTCGTACAGGCCCTGGGTCGCCGCGAAGGCCGTCTGCTCGATCTTGTTGAGGACCTGTGTGGCGAGCAATACCTGCTCCAGCGCTGCCAGTTCCGGGGCGGCGAACCCCTGCGACTTCATCGAGTCGGTGATCGATTGCCGTTCACCCTGCGTCGGGATGGTGTGCTGGATGCGCCCGGCGATCACCCCGTCCCAATAATCGCCGGGGCCGCGTTGCACCGGCGACGGCTTGCGCCCCTCGCGCACGGCCAATATGTCGTAGTAATACAGCAGGTAGCGCGGTTCTCCCGTGCTGGTGTAGGCGCGTACCAGACGGGTGAGTTGTTCGGTCTCCTGCTGCAACTGGTTGGACAGACGCAGCGCGCGCTCCCGGTGCTGCTGCGCCGCGAGCACCGAATCGTAGGCATGCTGGATCAGCAGCAGGAACATCGCATTTGCGCCCAGGGCGAGCAGCACCACGGCGAAGAACCAGATCGATGCCTTTTGCAGTTTCATGAGGCGCCCTCATGTGCTCTCGGCGCGCCGCCTGCCCGCGCGGCCCGAGACGGCAAAGGCTGGGACCGGCCGATGGAAGCCTTTGAGCGCCAGTTCCCCCACCGGCGTGCTGTGCACGTAGTCCGTGACGAACCCATGCACGCGCTGCGACACCAGTATCTGCCCGCCGGTGGCTTCGCCGCACAACCGGGCCGCCAGGTTGGTCACGGTGCCGATCACGCCGTAGTCGCGGCGGCCCTCGAAGCCGATCGCACCGATGGTCGCGAAGCCCTGCGCGACACCGATGCCCATCGCCAGCACATAGCCCCGTCGTCGCCAGTCCTGCACCAGGGTGGAGAAGCGCTCCTGCATGTCGATCGCCATCTCCACTGCCACCAGGGCCGGGTTGTCGATCTCGACCGGATCGTTGAAGTAGATCATCATGCCGTCGCCGGCAAAGTGTTCCAGGCTGCCGCCGTAGGCCATCACCAGCGCGCCCATCGCGTCGTGGTACTGGTTGATGACCTGGATCACGTCCTCCGGATCCGATGTCTCGGTGAAGGCCGTGAAGCCGCGCAGGTCGACGAATGCGGCGGAGACCTCGCGCCGGTGGCTCTTGAGCGGGTCGTCGGAGGCGCCCGAGAGGATCAGATCCACCACCGGGGGCGAGAAGAAGCGCTTGAGCCGGCTGAGGCGGTCGAGTTCGGCCACGCCATCGCGCACGCGCTGCTCGAGCGTGTGGTTCAGCTGCGCGAGTTCCTGCGCCTGCCGTTCCAGTTGCGTCACCAATCGTTCGCGCTCGCGCCCCTGCCGCGCCACCGCGAGGTGGGTGCGGATGCGGGCCATGACGATGTCCGGGTTGATCGGCTTGGTAACGTAGTCGACGCCGCCCAGTTCCAGCCCATGCGTGACGTCATCCGTGTCGCCCATCGCCGATAGGAAGATGATCGGGATGTGGCGCGCGTGCCCGGCGGCCTTGATGCGTCTGCAGACCTCGTATCCGCTCAGGCCGGGCATCATGACGTCGAGCAGGATCAGGTCCGGGGGGTTCTTGCCCAGCGCCAGTTCGATGGCCTTTTCGCCGTTGATGGCTACCGTGGTGCGATATTCGGGCCGCAGCAATTCGACCATCAGCGCCAGGTTGGCCGGCGTGTCGTCCACGACCAGGACCGTCGCGATCTCGCTCGATGCCGGCATGTGATGCCCTTCTTGCGGCGCATTCAGGATGGCTCCTGCGGCTGCCCGGCGCAGCGCCGTTGCCGGGCGGGATCGATCTTACCGCGCCTGTTGCGACTTGTGTTCAGGCCGGATCATTATGGCGGTTCCGGCTTGGGGTCACGGCTTGGGGTCAGGTCTTGCCTTTTGCCCCCCACCTACATATTGAGGCAAGGCAAGACTTGAAGGGGGGGCAAAAGGCAAGACCTGACCCCCTAGACGAAGCGCCGCGTCTCCCGTACCGGGTCGTCGTGCCGCTGGCGCCGGCCGTCGGCGCCTGCGAGCGGGATTGCGGCGCCGGCGCGCGCGAACAGCGGCAGGACGGACCAGGGTGCATCGACCGTGTGTACCTGTCCGGCGGCCAGGCGTCGGCCGGTGTGGAAGTCGAACCACGCCGGCACCCCGGCTGGCAGGTACACGCCGCGCGTGCTGGCACCTTGCGTGACCACCGGTGCCACCAGCAGGTCCGCGCCCAGCATGAAGTCGTCGCTGTCTTCGTAGCAGCGTTCGTCGTCGGGGAAGTCGTAGAACGTCGGCCGGATGATCGGCTCGTGCCGAGTGCTGGCACGCTCGAACAGCGACCACAGGTAGGGCAGCAGCGTGTAGCGAAGCCGGATCGCCGCGGCCACGTGCGCGCTCACCTGCGGGTGGAGCCAGGGCACGTTGGTGGTGCCGTCGGCCTTCCAGGAGTTCATCACCATGCGCGGGTTCAGGCAGCAGGCCTGCACCCAACGCAGGAACAGTTCCGGCTCGGGCACCGGGCCGGAGAACCCGCCCACGTCGTGGCCCACGCTGAACATGCCCGAGAGCGACATCTGCAGCCCGGTGCGGATGTTCCAGCGCAGCGTCTCCCAGCTGGTGCTGTTGTCCCCGCTCCAGGTCTGTGCATAGCGCTGGATGCCCGGCGGGCCGGCGCGGCTGACGCTGAACACCGGCTCGCCGGGCCGGTGCCGGGCCTGCGCCTCGAAGCTGGCGCGCGTCATCAGCAGGCTGTGCAGCGGGCGTGCGCGGTGCATCGGGATCGGCGTGCCGAAGCCCGCGCACCGGGCGTCGTCGTCGAGCACGGCATATTCGTTGTTGTCGTTCCAGCCGATGTCGATGCCGTAGCCCAGCACCTGCTGCTCCAGTTGCCCCTGCCACCAGGCGATCGTGCGCGGGTTGCTGAAATCCAGATGCGCGCCCATGCCGTCCCAGAATGGTTCGAGCACCGGCCGGCCTTGCGTGTCGTGGATGAAGCCGCCCTGCGCGCCGACCTCGGCAAAAGCCGGATGGTCGTCGAGCAGACAGGGCTTGAGGTTGGCCACCACCTGCATGCCGTTGGCGTGAAAGCGTGCGTTGAGCGCCTTCGGGTCCGGAAACTTGGCGCTGTTCCAGGTGAACACGTAGCGCCGCTTGCCGCGTGAAGAGTAGCCCGATCCGTAATGGAACGCCGAGCACGGGATGTCTTCCTGCACGATGCGGCTGATGAAGCCGTCGAGCTGCTGCTGCGCATCGGGCGCATCGGTAAGGCCCATCGCGGTCTGCGCGAAGCCCAGCGTCCAGCGTGGCGGCAGGTGCGTGCCGCCGATCAGGCGCGTGAAGCCGGCGATCACCTGCGCCGGCGAAGTGCCGGCAATGACGTAATAGTCCAGGTCGCCGTCGTCGATCTCGACGTGGCGGTACAACCCGTGATAGTTGTCGTGTTCGCAGCCCAGGTCGAACGTGCATGCGGCCAGCGTGTCGTAGTAGATGCCGCACCAGCCGCCTTCGGCGCTACGGCTGAGCACGAACGGCCAGTGCTTGTAGAGCGGATCCCCGCTGCGCGGGTCGTAGCCCAGCGAGTCCATCGCCAGCGTGCGCAGGCGCCGCCCGTGCAGGTTCAGCGGCCCGGTCTTGTCGCCCAGCCCGTAGTAGCGCTCGCCGGTCTCGCGCTGCAGGTAGTGGCGCAGTGCGCCAGTGCGGCTGCTCGCCATGTAGCTGGCGCTCGCGCGGTCCTGCAGCAGCAGGCGCCCTTGTCGGTCGGCCCAGCGCAGCGCGAGCGGCTCGCTCGTCAGCAGCAGGGACATCGCCTCGGTGCGCAGTGCCAGCGCGCCGGACGGCTCGCTGAGTTGTGCGGCGGGGCAGCTGAAGCCGCTGCGGTCGTCGCGCGCACGGCCCTGCCAGGCCACGTCCTGGCCCGGCACCGGCGCGATCGCCCAGGTGCGCGGCTCGCGGTAGCCGCCATGAGGCACGATGCGCACGCGCGCGATCGCCTGTTCGAGGATTTCGACGAGCAACTCGCCGCCGTCGATCGGCACCCGAATGCCATGCGCGTCGGCCTTTGCAACGCCTGTGGCGCGAAGTGTCTTCATGATGCGGCTCCCGTGACTGGTGGCAGGCGCAGGCCCTGCGGGTCGAACCAGTGCAGGTGTCCGGGCGGCGCGCCAATGCGGGCGTCGTCACCGGCCCGGACCGCGGTCTGCCCACCGCACACCACCTCGAACGGCGTGTCGCGGCCGACGGTCCCGTGCAGCAGGCTGGTTGCGCCGAGCTGCTCGACTTGCTGCACGCGCATGCGCAGCGCACCGTCGGGATCGATCACCGCGTGTTCGGGCCGCAGGCCGACGGTGTGCGCCCCCGGCGGCGGCCGGAGCGCGGCGCGCCCAGGGTCACTTGCGGCGAGGACGTCGAGCGGCAGGAAGTTCATGCGCGGGCTGCCGATGAAGCCGGCGACGAATTCGTTCACCGGATGGTTGTACAGCTCCAGCGGCGCCCCGACCTGCTCCACCTTGCCGGCGCGCAGCACGACGATCTTGTCGGCCATGGTCATGGCTTCGACCTGGTCGTGCGTCACGTAGATCATGGTGGCTTTGAGCCGCGCGTGCAGCTCGCGGATCTCGGTGCGCATGGACACGCGCAGCTCCGCGTCCAGGTTAGACAGCGGCTCGTCGAACAGGAACAGTTGCGGCTCGCGCACGATGGCACGCCCGATCGCCACCCGCTGGCGCTGCCCGCCCGAGAGCTGGGTGGGTTTGCGTTGCAGCAGGGTGTCGAGCCGCAGCAGCCGTGCGGCGTCCTGCACCTTGGCGTCGATCTGCGCGCGCGCCACGCCGGCGTTCTCCAGCCCGAACGCCATGTTGTCGTACACGCTCATGTGCGGATACAGCGCGTAGGACTGGAACACCATCGCGCAGCCGCGGTGCGCGGCCGACACGTCGTTGACCAGCCTTGCGTCGATGCGCACCTCGCCGCTGCTGGGCGACTCCAGCCCGGCGATCACGCGCAGCAGGGTCGACTTGCCGCAGCCCGAGGGTCCGACGAACACCACGAACTGCCCATCGTCCACCTGCAGGTCGATCCCGTGCAGGATGGTGGTCTTGTCGAAGGTCTTGACGATCCTGGCGAGTTCGAGCGTGGCCACGGCTGGCTCCTGGTTCGGGTTGCGGTTGCGCGCCGAGCCGGCGTCACTTGACGCCGGCGCTGGCGATGCCGGTCGTGATGTACTTCTGC
>JBDHRZ010000216.1:0-5599 GCA_039807845.1 Rhodoferax sp. | reverse complement strand
CCGGGTACAGGCACTGCGCGGCGGGAAGCACGCACCGCGCACGATCGATGGCACAAGGGTCATTGGATGGCGCAGATAATCCGGCGCAGCACGCCAGCGGCAAGCGCTGCGCGAACGGCCGGATCACCCATGTCTTTGATCATTACCGACGAATGCATCAATTGTGATGTGTGCGAGCCCGAATGCCCGAACGAGGCGATCTCGCTCGGGCCGGAGATCTATCAGATCGATCCCGCCAAGTGTACCGAATGCGTCGGACACTTCGATGAGCCGCAGTGCGTGCAGGTCTGCCCGGTGGCGTGCATTCCGGTCGATCCGGACTTCATCGAGGACAAGGAGACGCTCTGGCAGAAGTACCGGCGCCTGCACGGGGTCTGAAGCACTGATCGAAATGCCGGCCTCAACGGCCCGCTGGGGCTCGTCCCGGCTTGCCGGACTCCGCTCGCGAGGTCGCCGTGAAATAGGCGGGTTCTGGATTCTTCCGGGCGGCGGTGACGCGCGGAGGCACGGGCTTCGCGGCCTTCGCGTGCGCTGGTGGCGGCGCTTTCGGATCGGCGCGCCGGATCTGGACTGAACGCTCCAGCGCCAGCCGCTCGCGTTCCATGCGGTCGGCCTGGCGCAGCGCCTGCGCAGTGGCCGCATCGGTCTGTGCCTTCTGCTCGGCGCTGCGGCCGTCATCCACCGCAAGCACGGAGGCCCCGGCGCAGGGGACCTGGCTGTAGCTGTTGCCGCAGCGGTAGACCGGTTGTGCCGATGCCAGTGCCGTCAGCCCGTAGAGCACGGCGAAGCATATCCAGTGATGAAACCTGGTCGCCGGCATGGTCGAGCCCTCCTGCTGGTTGCTGCTGCGCGGACAGAAGCCGCGATCTGCGCCTTGGGCGGCCTGCGCCGAGCCTGGCGCAGGGTTCCGGGGTCACACCCTCTCGCATGCTCATGTCTTCACAGGTTCTTGGCGCGATCGCTGACCGCATTGTGCGGGGCAGGGCGGGTGTGCAGCAACATCGTCGCCCTGGCGACTTCACCCTTTAGCAGGAGATCGACCGCTGGCAGCGAACGCGCGATGCATGCATCGATCGCGTGGCGGTCCTCGGCCATCGGCCGCTTGAGCACCCAGTTGATGACCTCCGACTTGACGCCCGGGTGGCCGATGCCCAGTCGCAGGCGCCAGTAGTCGTCGCTGCCGAGTTGCTCGTGGATGTCGCGCAGGCCGTTGTGGCCGGCGTGGCTGCCCCCGCGCTTGAGGCGCATCTGGCCGGGGAGGAGGTCGAGTTCGTCGTGCGCGACCAGGATTTCAGGCGGCGTGATCTTGTAGAACCGAGCCAGCGCGGCCACCGATCGACCCGACAGGTTCATGTAGGTCTGCGGCGCGAGCAGCCAGACGGTCTGCCCTTGCACCGTGGTGCGCCCGGCCAGCCCCTGCCATGCCTTGTGGCTCGCGAGGGGAACCCGCAGTGCGGCGGCCAGTGCGTCGAGCCACCAGAATCCCGCGTTGTGTCGCGTGTCGACGTATTCGGGCCCCGGGTTTCCGAGTCCGACAAACAGCTTGAGCATCGCAGGATTATCGGCCGTGCAAATGCAGACGGCCCACCGAGGTGGGCCGTCTGCGCCGCGCGAACGCCAGCCTTACTTCTTGGCGGCTGGTGCCTTGGCGGCGGGTGCAGCCTTGGCTGCTGGCGCCTTGCCTGCGGGTGCCTTGGCTGCAGGTGCGCCGGCAGCAGCCGGCGCAGCCTTGCCTGCGGCCGGCTTGGCATCGGCTGCAGGCGCTGCGCCTGCCTCGCCTTCTGCGCCGGCTTCGGAGGCCTCGCCTGCCGGGACCACCACCGACACCAGCACCGGATTGGCGATGCCACCTTTCCTGACGGCCGTCACGCCTTTGGGCAGCGTCACGTCGGCCAGGTGCAAGGACGTGCCCTTCTTCAGGCCTGACAGGTCGACCTCGATGAACTCCGGCAGGTTGGCCGGCATGCACGAGACGTCGAGTTCGGTCACGATGTGGTTGACGAGGCAATGGTCGAGCTTGACCGCGCTGGACTCTTCCTCGCGAACATAGTGCAGCGGCACCTTCAGGTGCAGCCTGGTGCGGGCATCGACGCGCTGGAAGTCGATGTGCAGGATCAACTGCTTGTACGGATGCATCTGCAGGTCACGCAGCAGCACCTTGGTGGTGACGCCGCCGATCTCCATGTCCAGGATCGATGAGTGGAAGGCTTCCTTCTTGATGGCGTGCCACAACGCGTTGTGGTCCAGCTCGATCAGCGTGGGTTCACCTTCCCCGCCGTAGACGATGCCCGGCGTACGGCCGGTGATGCGGAGACGGCGGCTCGCACCCGTCCCCTGCCTGGCGCGCTCGAAAGCGACGAATTTCATGGTTCACTCCTGTGGGAGTCCGCCGCGACCAGCAGGACTCCGGCTTCAAAAAAGGCGGGCCTGCCGGCTTGCCGGCCTGCCAGCCACTCGTGTTTCGGCTCAGAAAAGATTTTCCTGGTCCGAGAACAACTCCATCACCGAGTCGCCCGTGGCGATGCGCTGGATCGTCTGCGCGAACAGCGGGGCCACGGTCAGCTGGCGGATCTTCCGGCAGGCCTGCGCCGCGTTGCTCAACGGGATGGTGTCGGTGACGACCACCTCGTCGAGCGCGGTGCCCAGCGCGATGCGCTCGATCGCCGGGCCGGAGAAGATCGGATGCGTGCAATATGCGTAAACCTTGCGCGCACCGCGCTCCTTCAGCACCTCGGCGGCCTTCACCAGCGTGCCGGCGGTGTCGATCATGTCGTCCATGACGACGCAGTTGCGTCCTTCGATCTCGCCGATCACGTGCATCACTTCGCTGACGTTGGGCTTGGGCCGGCGCTTGTCGATGATGGCCAGGTCGCAGCCCAGTTGCTTGGCCAGGGCCCGCGCGCGCACTACGCCGCCGACGTCGGGGGAGACGACGATCAGGTTTTCATAGTTCTTCTGGCGCAGGTCGCCCAACAGCACCGGGGAGGCATAAATGTTGTCGACCGGGATATCGAAGAAACCCTGGATCTGGTCGGCGTGCAGGTCCATCGTCAGCACGCGCGCCACGCCCACCGTCTGCAGCATGTTGGCCACCACCTTGGCGGTGATCGGCACCCGGGTCGAGCGCGGGCGACGGTCCTGGCGGGCGTAGCCGAAGTACGGGATCACGGCGCAGATCCGCTCGGCCGAGGCACGCTTGAGCGCATCGACCATGATGAGCAGTTCCATCAGGTTGTCGTTGGTCGGCGCGCAGGTACTCTGGATCACGAAGGCATCGCGTGCGCGCACGGTCTGATTGATCTCGACCGTGACTTAGCCGTCCGAGAACCGCCCGACCTTCGCGGCACCGAGCGAAATGCCCAGGTGGTGGGCAATGTCGGATGCCAGCAGCGGATTCGCATTGCCGGTAAAAACCGTGAATTCCTGGTTTGACGGGGCCTGCATGGGCTTCTCGGCGTGCGGATCGGGACAGGCGCCGGTGACTCGCGTTGCCGGCACCGGCATCATGTTTGGCAGGGGAGGAAGGATTCGAACCTTCGCATGCTGGAATCAAAATCCAGTGCCTTAACCGACTTGGCGACTCCCCTACACAGGTAGGCAGCACAAGGCTGCCCACCGTCAACCCATTGCTTCGGCCCATCCGGAGAGCGGACGGACCTCCCGGCCACTGCGGCGGCGCGCACTGGAGCCGGGGAACACCCGGACGCTGGTGCAGCGTGACGATTTGCACGTCGCCTCTCCATAGCGCCCGAAGGTTCGCAGCAAAGCCTGAAATTATAGTCACCTCGGTGTTTCGTTCTGGCGCCCCGCGGGAAAAACCAGCTTGTCGGGCAACGCCGCGTGGTGCCTTCACGACAGCTGGCGGGTTCGGGCCGCTGCCCGGGGGGTAGTACAGTGTTTCGCCCTGCTTGGTACTTGTGGCAATTCTGCCTATGGCAGGGCTGCCGGCGCCGTTCAGTCCAGCACCAGCCGCAGCGTCACGGTGGGCGCGGGTACGGTGCGCCGCGCCACCAGCTTGCCCTCGCCCAGACCACCGAGATCCGCCGACCAGCCCTCGGCATGGCTGTCCTGCCCCGAGAGCCAGGCGAACAGGCTGGCGATCGGCAGTTCCGTGCCGACGGCCTGGCGTGTCAGAGCGTCGATCGAGTCGAAATCGCGTCGTTGCCCGTTCCACGCCAGTTGCGCCGTCCCTGCGGACCACTGCAAGCGTGCCAGCGTCGCCCCCAGCGGGGAATACAGCGCCAGTTCGCCGACCTGCGCGTTGCCGCGCAGGTCGAAACCGGCTGCGAAGGACTGTGCCGGCTCCGCGTCGATGCGCAACGCGAGCCGGCCGCTCCAGTGCTCGCGTGCGCCGGCGGCCGCAATGGGTGCGCGTGGCACCTGTGCGCAGGCCGCGAGCAGCAGCATCGGCGCAGTGGCCAGCCAGCGCCGGCGGGCAGGATCCGTCACGGTCTGGCGTGGAAGCGCTCGATGGTCTCGCGCAGCGTCTCGTTGTCCGGGTTGATGGTCAGTCCGTCGCGCCACACCGCGGTGGCGTCGTCCTTGCGCCCCATCATCCACAGGACTTCGCCCAGGTGCGCGGCGATCTCCGCGTCGCGCTTGTCGGCGAACGCCTTTTGCAGGATGCGCAAGGCTTCCGTGAAGTTGCCGCTGCGGTAGTCGACCCAGGCCAGGCTGTCCGAAATGTAGGGATCGCCCGGCGCGTACTCCAGCGCCTTGAGGATCAGCTGGCGTGCTTCGGGCAGGCGCTGGTTGCGCTCGGCGAGCGAATACCCGAGCGCGTTGTAGGCGTGGTGGTAGTCGGGCTTGGCCGCGATGATGGCGCGCAGCACGCGCTCCATCTCGTCCATGCGGCCGAGCTTCTCGGCCATCATGGCCAGGTCGTACTGGAAGTCCAGGTCGTTCGGGTCGGCCGTTACCGCGTCGCGCAGCACGTCGTAGGCCAGCGGGTATTGCCGGTCGTCGCGCAGCATCTGCACTTCGGCGCTGATCTTCAGGCGCCGGTCGGCTGCGGTCGTTGCCGGCAAGGCGTGGAGGAGGGCGCGGGCCTCGCCGAGCTTGCCCTGGCGCGCCAGAATCGCCGCGCGGCGGGTCTGCACGCTGGCCAGGTCCTGCGCGTTGCCGATGCGCCCGAGCCAGTCCTGTGCCGCTGCGTAGTCCTTGCGCTGTTCGGCGATCTCGGACAGGCGCAGGTAGGCCTGGGTGAGCGTCTGATCGGCCTGGTCCGGTTCGGCGCCCGGCTTCTCCTGGGTCTGCAGTTGAACGAAGCGCAGCAGCGACGCCTGCGCCTGGTCGAGTTGCTGGTTCTGTTGCTCGAGCGACCCCTTGATGAGCCAGGCACGGGCATACTGCGGCTGTTCGCGCGTCACCTGCTCCAGTTGCACGGCAGAGTCGGCATAGCGCTGGCGGCCCAGCAGGGCGGTGGCGTAGTCCATGCGCACCTCGAAGCGTGGCTGCCGCTGCAGGTAGCGCAGGATCACGGGCTCTGCGTCGTTCAATCCCGCGGCGAACAGGCCCAGTGCCAGCAGCGCCGGACCCTCCGCGGCCGGGGCGAGTGCATGGCCGCGCCCTTGGACGCGTTGAGCATCCGGAACTGGAT
>JBDHRZ010000215.1:0-5607 GCA_039807845.1 Rhodoferax sp. | reverse complement strand
TACACGCAGGCGACCACCTCGGCCATGCCGCAGCGGATCGCCATGCAGGCCTGCACGACGGCGTTCATGGCATCCTCCACGCCGCCCCAGCGCGCGTCGATGCCGTATACCTCGCCGGCGCGCTCGTGCGCGGTGGTCGGCCCGACGATCAGGCCGTCGATGTCGCTGCGCGCGAGTCCGGCGTCGTCGAGCGCGCGCTGCAGCGCGAGCGCGCCGTAGCCGTAGCTGTCGTACGGGGCCTCGCCGGCACGCACGCGGGCGTAGTCGGCGCGGTAGTCGGTGTCGCCGACCCCGACCACTGCCGCGACCTTGGACATGCCATGTTGATCCATCGACCCTCCTGTGCGCGACGGGCCCGGCCGCTGCGCCGGGACGATCTGCCCGGGCGCTGCGCGAGTCCGTCTGTGTGCGGTCCATTACAGGACGGAACCGCGCCGCGGGTCAATCGAAAAAACGGTGTCCAGGCTTGAGCTTTGCGCATCGCCCGGTGCCACGGGCCGGCGGCAGGGGGTTCAGTCGAGCACGCCTTGTTCGCGCCACAGCGCGATTTCGACCTCGCTGCAGCCGAGCACCTCGCGCAACACCTGCTCGGTATGCTCGCCCATCAGCGGGGGGCGCTCGAGCCGCAGGCGCTGCCCGTCCACCAAGTACGGCGGCGACGTGAAGGTCGTCGGGCCCACGTCGGGATGATCGACCTGCTGCCAGTAGCCACGTGCGGCGAGGTGGGCGTCGTGCAGCAGCAGATCCTTCGAGCGCGCCACCGGCGCCGCGGGCACGCCAGCGTCCTGCAGCCGTTGTACCAGTGGCGCGACCTCATACTGGCGCGTCCAGTGGGCCACCGCCTGCTCGAGCCCTTGCACCCGCGCCAGTCGTCCGGCCGCGCTGGCGAGCGCCGGGTCCTGGCCCAGGTCGGGGCGCTGCATGGCGCGGGTCAGGGCCTGCCACTGGGCCTCGTCCTGCACGCAAATGGCGCACCAGGCGTCCTCGCCCGCACAGGGAAACAGGTTGTGCGGCGCGTCCGACAGCGAGCGGTTGCCGATTTGCGGCGGCTCGCGGCCGGTGCATTCGGTCTCCACGATCGCCGGCCCCATGAAATTGATGGTCGACTCCACCTGGGCCAGGTCGATGCGCATGCCGCGCCCGGTCCGGCGCCGGTGCCGCAGTGCCGCCAGGATGGCGAACGCGGCGTGGTACGGGTTCGCCACGTGGTCCGGGTAGTGCGTTCCCGGCCCCACCGGGTCGTCGTGCGCGTAAGCCGTCATCCACAGCAGGCCGCTGACCGCGCTGATCGTCATCCCGACCCCGAGCAGGGCGGCGCGCGGCCCATCCTGGCCGTACATCGGCATCGACAGGTGGATGATGTCGGGCTTGCGCGCGCACGCCGCTTCGTAATCCAGCCCGAGGCGTTGCATCACGCCCGGCCCGAAGTTGTTCGTCACCACGTCCGACTGCGCGATCAGGCGCAGCGCGAGTTCGCGCCCGGGCTCGGTCTTGAGGTCGAGCGTCACGCTGTACTTGCCGCTGTTGCGCGAGGCGAAGTAGCCGCTGCGGTTGATGCCGGCGATGCCGTCCTTGTGCGGGCCGCCGGCGCGCACCGGGTCTACGCGGGTGTTGCTTTCCACCTTGAACACCTGGGCGCCGAAGTCGGAGAACAGCTTGGTGCAGAACGGCCCGGCGCCGGCCCAGCAGAAGTCGGCGATGCGCACACCGCGCAGGAAGTCGAAGTGCGTGGGCATGTTCATGCGTCGCGGGCCACGGGCGGCGGTGCCGGCGGTGCCACCTGCCACACCGGCTCCGAGAGCTGATAGGGCGCACCCGGAAAGCGGATCGTGCGACCGTCGGCGCAGCCGGCGAGTGGGACGAAGTAGCCGCGGTGCGCGAGTTGTTCATCTTCCAGCACGTCGGCGATGCGGCTCACCGGCGCCATGACGATCTTGCGTGCCAGGGCCTGGTGCAGGATTTCGTCGCGGGTGTAGTGCGCGATGAAGTCCGTGAACGCCGCCCGGAAGTCGCGCAGTGCCTGCTCGGTCTTGCGCCAGCGCGGGTCGAGCCAGCAGGGCTGGCTGAGAGCGCTGCCGGCCGGGTGTCCGGTTTCCCGGATCCAGCGCACCAGCGAATGCCACGACGGCCCGAGGCCGACAGGCGAAGCCACCAGCATGCGCCCGTCCTTGCAGCGGAACACCGCCTCGGCGGCGTCACGCGTGCCGACGCCGTGGCGCGATGCAACGACACCCTCGAGGTCGTAGGCCTGCAGGGCGTGCTGCAGCGAGTGCGCGATGCATTCCTGCGCGCTCACGTCGAGCAGGTGACCTTGCCCGCGTGTCTCGGCGTGCGCCAGCGCGACCGCCGCCAGCGCCGCCGCGTAGGTCGACGCGACCATCGAGGCCTGGCCAGCCGCCAGCCGCAGTGGGGGCTCGCCCGGTCGGCCGGTCAGCCAGGCGATGCCGCCGGCCGCCTGCAGGATCAGGTCGCTCGATTTCCAGTGCGCGTGCGGCCCCGTCAGGCCGAACGGGGACAGGTGGGCGATCACCAGCGTGGCGTTCAGGCTGCGCAGCCATTCGATGCGCTCGGCGAACAGGCCATCGCGCTCGAGGAATACCAGTTGCGCGCGCTGCACATGCGCCGCCACGCGCGCGCGATCGCGCGCATCGGACGGATCGATCGCGATGCGCGTCTTGCCGGCGTTGCAGAACAGGTCCGCGCTGCGCGCAGCCGCTGCCGCGTCGTCGGGCGGCCCGTGGCGGTGTTGCGCCCTCGCGCCGGGTGGTTCGAAACGCAGCACGGTCGCGCCCAGATCGGCAAACAGGCGCGAGGCGTAGCGTCCCAGGTCGTGCGCAAAGTCGAGCACCGTCACCTGCGCGTACGGGCGCTCGGCTGTCGGCGCGGCGGCCGGCGGGTGGTCAACCGAGGCCATACACGCGGCGCGCCGTTGCATGGAACAGCGACTGCTTCTCGGACTCCGACGCGCCGGCGGCGATGCGCTTGAACGCGTTCCACAGGCAGGCATAGCCCGCGCCCATCTTCTCCACCGGATAGTTGCTCTCGAACATGCAGCGTTCGGCTCCGAACGCCTCGATGCAGGTCATCATGTACGGGCTCCAATGCGCGGCCAGTTCGTGCGAGGACGGCGGTGCGGGCAGCGCCAGGTAGTCGAACGCCGCCAGCCGCATCAGCATGCCGCCGAGCTTGACCACCACGTTCGGCTGGCGCGCCAGTGAGAGCATGGAGGCCTTCCAGGCGGCAAAGACCGCATCGCGCTGGCCGGCGTACGGACCGTAGCCGAGCACGCCGCCGACATGCCCCAGCACGATCGTCAGGTCGGGGCAGTCCCGGGCCAGCGCCACGACTTCGTCGAGTTGCGGATGGAACACCCAGGCATCGAACACCAGGCCCAGCGGCGCCAGCCGGGCGATCCCGGCGCGTACGTCCGTTCGGCGCAGCACGTGCGGCGCCGTGATGCCGAAGCTGTTGCCGATGACTGGGCTGCCATCGAAGGCCGTGGCGTAGCGGATCCCGCGCAGCCGCCCCGCGCCGGCCGCGATGTGCGCCTCCAGCACCGGTTGCACGCGCGCGCCCAGACTCAGGTCGGCAAAACCGACGATGCCCCGGGCCACCCGGCTCTGGCCAGGCTGCTGGCAGCCGGCGGTGGCCTGGACGACGAACTCGGTCTCACCAACCGGCCGCATTTCGGGTGCACCGTCCGTGCGGTAGCGCTCCTGGCTTTCCATGTAGACCGTCGCGACCACGTTGTGGCCGGTGCGCAGGTCGGCGCAGAACGCATCGAGCGGGTAACTGTTGTGTGGCACCTCCCACAGGTGGTGGTGGCAATCGACGATTGGCAACGTGGGTTCGAGCACCGGCTCGGCCGGCTGACGCGCCAGCCACTCCCGGTCGGGCGGGAAGATGCGCCCGAAGCTGCGCCGGGCGCGTGGTCGATCACTGGCGAACAGGCTCATCGGAGGCTCCTCGCTGCTGCCTGCCTGCTGCGCCATCGCACGCGCCGGGATGTGGCGCAGGCGCGGTGGCGCCGACCCGGCGGATTGTAGGCAGCCCGCCGCGGCCGGGCGGCCTGCGATATGTGCGGATAAGTCAAGCCACGTCGCCGTTTACTCGATTGACGCGACCCCGGCACAGGAAGCCAATGACGCACCCTGGTTTGCATCATGATTGGAGCTTGCCATGCCGATATCCAGACGACACCTGTTGGGCGGCGTGGGCGCGCTGGCTGGCGCGCCCGTCGTGCGTGCGGACGTGGAGCCGCCACCGCCGTTTTTCGTCACCACGCGTCAGCCGGATCCCCTGGTGCAGTCGCTGGATCCGAGCTTCGACAAGTACAAGGTGTTCTTCGGTGCGGTCGAGCGCATCGCCACCGGCGGCACCGCGTACACCGAGGGGCCGGTGTATTTCGGTGATGGGCGCTACCTGCTGTGGAGCGACATCCCGAACAACCGCATCCTGCGCTGGGACGAGGAGACGCGGGTGACCTCGTTGTTTCGCAAACCCTCGAACTACGCCAACGGCAACACGCGCGATCGCCAGGGTCGCCTGGTGACGGCCGAGCACGGGCGCCGGGTGACGCGCACCGAGTACGACGGCACGATCACGGTGCTGGCCGACCGGTTCGAGGGCAAGCGGCTCAATTCGCCGAACGACGTGGTGGTGGCGTCAGACGACTCGGTCTGGTTCACCGATCCGCCGTTCGGCATCGCCGGCAACTTCTCCGGGGACAAGGCGCCGGCGGAATTGCCCAACAACGTCTACCGCATCGACAGGAACGGCAGCATCAGTGTAGTGGCGAGCGACGTGCAGGCCCCGAACGGCTTGTGCTTCACCCCGGACGAGAAGAAGATGTACATCGTCGACTCGGCTTCCAAGCCCGTGAGCGTGCGCGTCTATGACCTGGCCCAGGGCGGCACGCGCCTGACCAACGGCCGGCTGTTTTTCAATTGCGAGCCGGGCGAGGCGCCCGACGGCATGCGTTGCGATGTCGATGGCAACCTGTGGATGGCCTACGGTGCGGTCAAGTCCGGCATCGACGGCGTGCTGGTGGTCAATCCGTCCGGGGCGCGCATCGGCTACATCGCGCTGCCCGAGCGCGGCGCCAACCTGTGCTTCGGAGGTCCCAAGCGCAACCGGCTGTTCGTCGCGACCGCGCGCGCGATCTACGCCGTCTACGTGAACACCCAGGGTGTCAAGGGTGGGTGACGGGCGCATGGACCTCGTACATGACTGAGCCGTTCATCGTGCGCCCGGTGGTGCGCGCAGACCGCGATCAATGGGATCCGATGTGGGAGGCCTACAACGCCTTCTACGATCGCACGCTGGCAGCCGAGGTCACGCAGACGACCTGGTCGCGCTTTTTCGATGGCTGCGAGCCCCTGCACGCGCTGGTGGCGCAGCAGGGGGATCGGTTGCTGGGCCTGGTGCACTACCTGTTTCATCGCAGCACCATCGCCATCGGTCCGACCTGCTACCTGCACGACCTGTTCACGCAGCCCGATGTGCGGGGCCAGGGCGTGGGCCGGGCATTGATCGAGGCCGTGCATGCGCGCGCCGCCGAGGCCGGGGCCACGCGCGTCTACTGGTTGACGCGCGACTCCAATCTGG
>JBDHRZ010000214.1:0-5609 GCA_039807845.1 Rhodoferax sp. | reverse complement strand
GCAACGCACAAGACCCCGCGAAAGCGGGGTTTTTTGTTGCCCATCCATTTATCGCCCTTCCTCACCGGACTGGCGTCGTCCTTGATCGCCAGGCACGCGCGGGCGTAGTCGCCGATCAGGAACGGCCGTTTCCGGCTGCAGCCATCGACCGTCTGTTCGTGCATGAGTCGCAGCGCCGCACCGCGTTGGCACGCACCGCGCCAGGCAGGCGACCCGCTGCGATGGCGACGCCCGCCGCCGGTCAGCGGCCTGGTGGCGAGGCGCATGGCCGGCAATGCGGCGGCGCGAGCCCCACCGGACGCACGCCTTGCGCTGCGACAGTCCCCGACGGGTCGTCACCGCCACCGCAATGCGGCCGTCCGGCGAGGTCGTCGTTTTCCGGACGATCCGCTTCATCCCGTCGATCACCAGCATCCGCTCGGCCACCAGCGGCTCGCGCCTTGCGTGCTCCGATTCCAGCGCTTCAGCCGTTGCACATCCGCCACCTTCGCCTCGTCGATAACGATTGCACCAGCGACGACGTCCGCTCGCTGGCGTTGCGCTTCCCGCAGGATCGCGATGGCCAGTCGGTCGTTGAAGTGTGTCTCGATGCGTTCTGCCTGGTCTGTCGAAAGCGGGAAAAACACCGGCCGATCGACCACATCCTCCGCGCACAGGTCACGGCCGCTTGCAGTTGCATTCCGCTTGGCGCAGGACTAACGTACAAAAGAACACTTCCCACGCCACAACCGAGGAAGGTCTCCATGTTGCAGGCATACTTCGACGATCGCGTCCCCGGGCACCATCGACTCTCGCGCGTGTTCTGGCTGGAGGGCGTTCTGGTGAGCCACGTGTTGTTCCTGGCGCTGCTGGCGATCTACCAGTACGGCAATGCAGCCCTCTTCGTGACTGGCGTGGTGGCCTTCGTGGCCTACACCGCCTGGATCATGCGCCGGATCTGGTTGAACGCGCCCAATGTGCAGCGCCCGGAACTGGGCACGATGGCGCGCGTACTGACGATCGGCTGGGCCATCAATGCGGTGACGGTGTGCACGTTCCTGGTCCTGGCCAAGCTGGGCGGGCAGCCCCTGCAATTCCTGCAGTGAGCTGATCACGGCGGGCGATGCGCAGCCTGTCGACCTGAGGCAAGTCGACAGATCGCGCGGCGCTCCCGCTCGGCACACATGCGATGGCGGGCAGCGGGTCGGACTTGCCCATCGAAAAACTCGCGTAGCGGCGGATCCCGACCGGGATGAGCGCCGCCACACACATTCCGCTTGACCTTCGTCAATCAGCGCGCGCCTTGGCGCATCTAGACTGCCGCGGCAGTCCCCACTGCACTCCGAGTCGCGCGGCCTTCGCCCCCGGGCATGGCCGCCGACCGTGGCGGTTCCCGCCACCCGGCGCCACTGGAAACGGTGTCGCCGCCCGTGTCTGGAAAGGAGCACACGATGGCAGTCCTGAAGGACCGGTTCGGCCGGAACTTCCCCTATTTGCGACTTTCAGTGACGGATGCCTGCAATTTCCGCTGCAGCTACTGCCTGCCGGATGGTTTCCATGCGCGTCCCGGGCGGCCGCAATCGCTTGCCCACGAAGAGATCGCGCGCCTGCTGCGAGGCTTCGCGGAGGTCGGCCTGTGCAAGCTGCGGCTGACCGGTGGCGAGCCCAGCCTGCGCCGCGACCTGCCCGAGATCATCGCCTCGGCGGCCGCGGTGGGCGGCATCGACAGCATCGCCCTCACCACCAACGGCACCCTGCTCGATCGCCGCGTCGTGCGCTGGCGACAAGCCGGTCTGACCAACCTCAACGTCAGCGTGGACGCGCTGGACCGCGAGCGCTTTCGCGCCATCACCGGCCACGATCGCCTCGACGAGATCCTGCGCGGGATCGAGATCGCGCGCGGGCTCGGCTTCAAGGCGGTCAAGCTCAACGCGGTGCTGCTGAAGGGGCTCAACGACAACCTGCTGCCCGCGTGGCTGGATTACCTGCGCGAGCGCGACGTCAGCGTGCGCTTCATCGAACTGATGCGCACCGGCGACAACCAGGCCTACTTCGAACGCCATCACCTGCGCGCGGAGTCGCTCGAGGCGCAGTTGCAGGATGCCGGCTGGAACCTGCTGCCGCGCGCGCCCGACGCCGGCCCGGCGCGCGAATATGCGCACCCCGGCTACGTCGGCCGCATCGGCATCATCGCCCCGTACTCGAAGGACTTCTGCGCAGGCTGCAATCGCCTGCGGGTGACCCACACCGGCGACCTGCGGCTGTGCCTGTTCGGCAACGTCGGCATCCCGTTGCGGCCATGGCTGCAGGACGACGCCGATCGCGACCGCCTGGTCGCCGCATTGCGGGCGCAATTGGGCCTCAAGACGATCGGCCACCGTCTCTACGAGGGCGAAACCGGCATGACCTCCAACCTCTCCACCATCGGCGGCTGAATGGACGCCTTCCCCCTGGCTTCCCGTTTCCACATGGCCGATGTGCGTCGCAAGCGCCCTACCCCGCGCCGCGCGGTGGCGGTCGGCGAACTGCGCGCGGGGCCGGTCGGCTTCGCCGCGCTGGCCGGCAAGACCCTGCCCAAGGGCGACGCGCTGGCGATGGCCGAAGTGGCCGGCATGCAGGGCGCCAAGAGCGCCGCGCAACTGATGCCACTGTGCCACCCGCTGTCGCTGGAATATGTCGAGGTGCGCTGCGTGCCAGTGCCGGAGCGGCATGCGATTCGCGTGTATTGCGAAACCGCACTGACCGCGAAAACCGGGGTCGAGATGGAAGCGTTGGCCGGCGCCAGCGCAGCCCTGCTCACGCTGTACGATCTGACGAAGCCGGTCGAGCCGGCGCTGTCGATCGAAACGGTACGCCTGCTGTTCAAGGAAGGCGGCAAGCGCGGACTGTGGATGCATCCGGCGGGATTGAGCGACGAAGAGCGCACGCATTATCGCCCCCGGTCCGATCCGCGCCTTGACGGCGAAACCGTCGCGGTGATCACGCTCAGCGACCGCGCGTCCGCAGGCGTTTACGAAGACGGCAGTGGCGCGCTGCTCGAGCAAAGACTGCACGCCATGGGTGCGCACGTGCGCCGGCAACTGCTGCCCGACGGCATTGAACCGCTGGCCGCGGCGCTGCGCGAAGAAGCCGCATCGGGTACGCCGCTGGTGCTGTGCACGGGCGGCACCGGCTTCGGTCCGCGCGACCTGGCGCCGGAAGCGCTGGCGACAATCACCGCCCGTCCCGTGCCCGGCTTGGCCGAACTGTTCCGCAGCGCCAGCAGCGCGCACACCCCGCTGGCCTGGCTGAGTCGCAACGCGTGTGCGCTGGTCGGCGACGGCACCCTGGTGTTGCTGCTGCCCGGCAGCCCGAAGGCGGTGACGCAGGGCATGGATATCCTCGGCCCGCTGCTGCCGCACGCGCTGGCGATGATGCGCGGGTTGCCGCACGCATGAACACGATGCTCTCCGTGGACGAGGCGCTGGCGCTGATCCGCAGTTGCTGTACGCCGCTGGATGCCGAATCGGTAGCGCTGGCGGATGCCTTCGGCCGCGTGCTCGCGGCGCCGGTGGACGCGCCGCGCGACCTGCCGCCGTTCCCCAATTCGGCGATGGATGGCTTCGCCCTGCGCTGGCGCGAAGATCTCGCCGCCGCGACGCCGCTGCCGGTGCTGGCCGAACAGGCCGCGGGCGACGGCATCGCAGACCAGTCCGACGGCGCCTGCAGCATCATGACCGGCGCACGCATCCCGAACGGCCTGGACACGGTGGTTCCGATCGAGGACTGCACGGTGGTCGCGCGCGACGGTGCGGGCCGCCCGACCTCCATCGTGCTGTCGCATGCTCCGCGACCGGGGCAGCACGTGCGGCGTGCCGGCGAGGACGTGGCGGCTGGCCAGCGCGTGCTCGAAGCCGGCGCGCGACTGGACGAGGAATCCCTGCTGGTGCTGCGCGGCATCGGGATCGGCACGGTTGCGGTGCGCCGCAGGCAGCGGCTGGCGCTGGCCTGCACCGGCCGCGAACTGGTGGACGCCGACGGCGCCGAGCTTGCGGCGGGACAGATCGCCAACACCAACGGCCCGTACCTTGAGCGCATGTTCGCCGAGGCAGGAGCGGAGGTGGTCGAGCGCGTCACCCTGCCCGACGACCCCGCCGTCTTCGCGGCCTGGCTGCAACGCTGGCTTGATGCCGGCATCGAACTGGTGGTCACCACCGGCGCGGTGTCGATGGGTCGCTACGACTTCGTGCCCGATGTATTGCGCGCTGCCGGCGCGGACCTGCGGTTCCACAGGCTGAAGATGCGCCCGGGCAAGCCGCTGCTGTTCGCCACCGCCGGCCGCGGCACCCTGGTGTTCGGCCTGCCGGGCAATCCCGTGTCCAGCACCGTGGGCGCGCGCTTCTTCGTCGATGCCGCGCTGCGCGCAATGGCCGGCCGTACACCCGAGCCGGCGCTGGCGCTGCCGCTCGCAGCCGATGCGCGCAAGAAACCGGGCTATTCCATGCTGCAGAAGGCGACTTGGACGCTGGATGCCGAAGGTCGCCTGCAGGTGCGCCTGCTGCAGGGCCAGGAGAGCTTCAAGACTGCGCCGCTGGTGAATGCACGCCTCTGGGCCGTGCTGCCCGAAGACGCCGCCGAGCTTCCCGCCGGGACGCTCGTGCCGGTCTTTCCGCTCCGCCCAGGCGGAGCTCCGCTGGATGGAGGCATCCGATGAAACTCACCGTGCAACTGTTCGGCCACCTGCGCGAATTCAATGCGACCCCCGAGATCGCGCTGGAGCTTCCCGGCATCGTCACCGTGGCCGACTTCCGCCTCGCCTTCGATGCCTGGGCCACTGCGCATTGGCCGGCCTATTCGCCAGGTCTGCTGAGGGCCGCTGCGATCGCCACCGATTCGACCCTGTTGCATGCCGACAGCCTGCTGCCCACCGATGGCCGGTTGGCGCTGCTGCCGCCGGTGAGCGGGGGCTGAGCATGGAAATCGACCTGGTCCACGACCCGCGCATCGCCTGCCACGTGGTCGACATCGCCGACGGCCCGCTGGATGTGCGGGCCGCCATCGATTTCGTGAGCGACGATGCCCACGGCGGCATCGACGTCTTCATCGGACGCGTACGCGCTGCGAGTCATGGTCGACAATGCATCGCCATCCACTACGACATGTTCGACCCGCTGGCCTTGAACGTGTTCCGCGCCGCCGCAGCGGCGGCGGTCGAACGTTTCGGGCCGAAGGCGAAGTGCTACGTCGCCCACGCCAAAGGCAGGCTGATCGTCGCGGAGCTGGCGGTGGTGGTCGCGTTCGGCAGCCCGCATCGCGACGAGTCCTTCCGCGGATGCCGCGAGGTGATCGAGGCGATCAAGCACCAGGCGCCGATCTGGAAGCAGGAACATTTCGCCGACGGCCACAGCGAATGGAGCGAGGGCTGTTCGTTGTGCGATCATGGATCCTCATCGACCATCGTTGCGGATACGCAACACGGCCACGCTCATCACGGCCACGCCCATCACGGCCACGCCCATCACGACCACGCCCATCACGATCACGAAGATGTGCGCGCATGAAACTTCAACTCGACGGCGACCGCCTGCGCCTGCGCCTGTCCGAGGCGGAACTGACCCAACTGAGCCAGGAGGGCGCGTTGCGACAGCGCT
>JBDHRZ010000213.1:0-5610 GCA_039807845.1 Rhodoferax sp. | reverse complement strand
GGCGACATCGCCCGCGCTGGTGCTGCAGGCTTCGCGGCCAGGGCCGATCGCTTCGCGGATCGAGGCGAAGAAGCGCAACGTGACGGTGATGGACATGTCCTCGGCCCTCAAAGCGCGCAATTCGGATCGCCCCACATTCAGGACAGCAGGTCGGACCAGGCGATGAAGCGCACCATATCGCCGCGACACACGGTCTGGCCGGGCGGATTGTCGACCACGCCATCACCCCAGACGGCAGAGGTCAGCACGCCGGAGCTCTGATTGCGAAACAGATCGAGCCCGCCCTGGACGTTGCGCCGCACGCGCAGGAACTCGCGCCGCCGGTCGGCACGCGGCCAGTCGAAGTCGGCCCGCGCCGCCACCGTGAGCGGCGCGACTTCGCAGGCGCCCTGCAGTTGCAGCAGGAACGGGCGCACCAGCAAGGCAAAGGTCACGAAACTCGACACCGGGTTGCCCGGCAGGCCGATGAAGTGCGCGGCGTCGATCCGGCCGTAGGCGAACGGCTTGCCCGGCTTGATGGCGATCTGCCACAGATCGAGCGAGCCCAGCGATTGCACGGCCGGCCGGATATGGTCCTCTTCGCCCACCGACACGCCACCGCTGGTCAGGATCAGGTCATGATCACTTGCCGCGCTGCGCAGCGCCTGCAGCGTCGCATCACGCCGGTCGGGCACGATGCCCAGGTCGGTTACGCTACAACCCAGGCGCAGCAGCAACGCACGCAGGAAGAACCGGTTGGAGTTGTAGATCGCGCCGACGCGCATGTCCGCCGGCGCCACCTCGCCCGGCATGACCAGTTCGTCCCCGGTGGAGAACAGGGCCACCCGGGGGCGCCTGGCCACCCGCAGTTCGGGCCATCCGACCGAAGCGGCCATGCCCAGGCCCGCCGGTGTCAGCCGCGTGCCCCGTCCGAGCACGATGGCGCCATGCTGCACGTCCTCGCCAGCCAGACGAATCCACTGCCCGACGCTGGGCACCGACTGCACGCGCACCTGCGCCGGCTGGCCGTCGGCAGCGGCCGACAGGACGACGCAGTCCTCCTGCATCACCACGGCGTCCGCGCCGGGCGGGATGGGTGCACCGGTGAAGATGCGCGCTGCTTCCCCCGGCAGCAAGCCCCTCCCGGAGGAACCGGCCGCGATGCGCTGGGTCACCGCGAGCACCGTCCCGGCCGCGGGCACGCTGGCACATGCGACGGCATAGCCATCCATGGCACTGTTGTCCTGCGGCGGCACCTGCAGTGCCGACACCACGTCCTGGGCCAGCACCCGGCCATCGGCGTCGAACGTCGACACCGGCTCCGCCGGCGCCTGCGCCGACCGGGCGAACGCCAGCAGGCGCTGCAGGGCCTCGTCCAGCGGCAACAAGGCAGGGCGTTGGGTACTCATGTAACAACCCGTCGACGCTCCGGCTCAGCCCGCGGCGGCGGCGCCTTCCACCGGCGGGCAATGGGCGGCAACGAACGCCTGCAGCGTGGCCAGGTCGGCGGGCATCTCGACCACCCGCCTGGGCCGCTGCTCGATCCCTTCGAATTGCGCCGGGCGAACCGGTTCGCGCCCCAGCGCCTCGACGATGGTGGCGGCAAACTTGATCGGCAGCGCGGTCTCCAGCACGATCATCGGGTGGCGCGCGTGCAGGTGCTCGCGCGCCACCTTGATGCCGTCGGCCGTATGCGTGTCGACCATCTCGCCGCAATCGTTCCAGCAACTGCGGATCGTCGCCAGCCGATCGGCGTGGGTGCTGCGCCCGCTGGCGAAGCCGAACCGATCCGCCGCCTGCGCGAAGGCCGGATGCCGTCCCAGGTCGAAGGCGCCCGTAGCGGCCAACCGGTGCGCGAACAGTTCGCGCACCTGCGCTGCATCGCGGCCCAGCAGGTCGAACACGAAGCGCTCGAAATTGGACGCCTTGGAGATGTCCATCGACGGGCTGGAGGTCTCGTGCGTATCGGCGCTGCTGCGCACCCGGTAGACGCCGGTGCGGAAGAATTCGTCGAGCACGTCGTTCTCGTTGGTGGCCACCACCAGCCGCTCGATCGGCAGGCCCATCGAACGCGCCACGTGCCCGGCGCATACATTGCCGAAATTGCCCGACGGCACGGTGAAGCGCACCTGCTCGTCGTTCGAACGCGTGGCCTGGAAATAGCCGGCGAAGTAATACACCACCTGCGCCACCAGGCGCGCCCAGTTGATCGAATTCACGGTGCCGATGCGATAGCGGCGCTTGAATTCGAGATCACCGGACACCGCCTTGACCAGGTCCTGGCAATCGTCGAACACGCCATCGATCGCGATGTTGTGGATGTTGCCGTCCATCAGGCTGAACATCTGCGCCTGCTGGAACGGGCTCATGCGTCCGGCCGGGCTGGTCATGAAGACCGAGACCCCGCGCTTGCCGCGCATCGCGTATTCGGCCGCACTGCCGGTATCGCCGCTGGTGGCCCCCAGGATGTTGAGCGTATCGCCACGGCGCGCCAGTTCGTACTCGAACAGGTTGCCCAGCAACTGCATCGCCATGTCCTTGAAGGCCAGCGTGGGCCCGTTGGACAAGGCCTGCAGGTACACGGGAGCGACGCCGGCCGGCGCGCCCGAGCGCGGCGCCAGCCGTCGCAAGGGCACGATGGCGGCCGTGCCGAACACCTTTTCGGTATAGGTGCGCGCGCAGATCGCGCGCAGGTCGGCCGGCGCAATGTCATCGATGTACAGCTGCAGGATCTCGAACGCGAGCTCCGCGTACGGCAGCGACCGCCAGCGCCCGAGCGTCGCGCCGTCGATCTGCGGGTAATGCGTCGGCAGGTACAGGCCACCGTCGGGCGCCAGCCCTTCGAGCAGGATGTCGCAGAAGCGCTGGCCCTGCGCGTGGCCACGGGTCGAGACGTAGCGCATCAGGCCAGGTCCTCCTTGCGGATGCGCGTGATCGGCTGCAGCACGCTCGGGAGCGCCTGCATCTGCGCCAACGCCCCCATCATCGTGCCTTCGCGCGTGTCGTGGGTGAGAATGATCAGGTCGGTCTGGCCCTGCTGCGAGCCGTTGCCGTCCGCCGCGACCTCGTCGGCCTCGCGCTGCAGCATGGCATCGATGCTGATGCCCGCATCGGCCAGGATACCGGTGACCCGCGCCAGCACGCCGGCCTGGTCGACGACCCGCAGGCGCAAGTAGTAACTGGTGACCACCTCGGCCATCGGCAGCACTGGAAGGTCGCCCATCGCCTCCGGCTGGAACGCCAGGTGCGGCACCCGGTGCGACGGGTCCGCCGTGTGCAGCCGCGTCACGTCGACCAGGTCGGCGATGACGGCGCTGGCCGTGGGTTCGCTGCCGGCGCCCTTGCCGTAATACAGGGTCGTGCCGACCGCGTCGCCCTGCACCACCACTGCGTTCATCGCCCCTTCGACGTTGGCGATCAGGCGCCTGGCCGGCACCAGGCTCGGGTGCACGCGCAGTTCGATGCCGCGCAAGGCGCCGGTCGCGCTGTCGATGCTGCGCCGGGTGATGCCCAGCAGCTTGATGCGGTAGCCGAGTTGCTCGGCGTAGCGGATGTCCTGCGGACTGAGAGCGGTGATGCCTTCGGTATACGCCTTGCCGAACTGCACCGGCATGCCGAACGCGATGGCCGACATCAGGCTGATCTTGTGCGTCGCATCCACCCCCTGGATGTCGAAACTGGGGTCGGCCTCGGCATACCCCAGCCGCTGGGCCTCCTTGAGCACGGTCTCGAAGTCCAGCCCCTTGTTACGCATCTCGCTCAGGATGAAATTGGTGGTGCCGTTGATGATGCCGGCGATCCACTGGATGCGATTTGCGGTCAGGCCTTCGCGCAGCGCCTTGATGATCGGGATGCCGCCGGCCACGGCGGCCTCGAAAGCCACCATCACGCCCCTGGCCTGGGCCGCGGCGAAGATCTCGTTGCCGTGCACCGCCAGCAACGCCTTGTTGGCCGTCACGACGTGCTTGCCGGCTGCGATCGCCTCCATCACCAGCTGGCGCGCGATGCCATAGCCACCGATGAGCTCGATCACGATGTCGATGTCCGGATTGGCGATGACCGCGCGTGCGTCACCGACCACCGCCACGCCAGCGCCCACCAGCGACTGTGCGCGGACCACATCGAGGTCCGCGACCATGGTGATCTCGATGCCGCGCCCGGCACGGCTGCGGATCTCCGCCTGGTTGCGCCGCAGCACGTTGAACGTGCCGCTGCCCACGGTGCCAATGCCCAGCAGGCCCACTTGGATCGGTTTCATGCCATCTCTTCTTGGTTGATTCGGTTTGTGTGATACGCACCCGGGCCGCGCGCCCCGGAGCGCGTGTGCCGCGGCGCTTCAGGCGCGCGTCGCCACCAGCTTCACGTTGCTGCGCGCGCGCCCTCCATCATGGCGCTGGCGGTAGTGTTCGAGGAACTTGGCGATGCGGCCGATGGCCTCGCGCAAATCGTCTTCATGCGGCAGAAACACGATGCGGAAGTGATCGCTGTCTGGCCAGTTGAAGCCGGTCCCCTGGACCAGCATCACCTTCGTCTCCTGCAACAACTCGAGGATGAACGCCTGGTCGTCACGGATCGGGTAGACGTCGGGATCCAGGCGCGGGAACATGTACAGCGCCGCCGATGGCTTGACGCAACTCACGCCCGGGATCGCAGTGATCAACTCATGCGCCAGGTCACGCTGGCGGCGCAGCCGACCCCCTTCGGCGACCAGGTCATTGATGCTCTGGTAGCCACCCAGCGCGGTCTGGATCGCCCACTGGCCGGGCACGTTCGGGCACAGGCGCAGGTTGGACATCATGTTGAGCCCGTCGATGAAGTCCCTGGCGACCGTCTTGTCGCCGGACACCACCATCCAGCCCGCGCGATAACCGCAGGAGCGGTAGCTCTTGCTCAGGCTGTTGAAGGTCAGGGTGAGCACGTCCTCGCTGAGCGACGCGATGGCCGTGTGCCGCGCACCGTCGTACAAGATCTTGTCGTAGACCTCGTCGGCAAAGATGACCAGGCCGAATTCGCGCGCGAGCGCGAGGATCCCGCGCAGCAACTCGTCGGAATACAGGGCGCCAGTCGGGTTGTTCGGGTTGATCACCACGATCCCCTTGGTGCGCGGCGTGATCCTGGCGCGCATGTCGGCGAGATCGGGCATCCAGCCTTGCGTTTCGTCGCAGCGGTAGTGCACGGGAACGCCGCCAGAGAGCACGACGGCTGCAGTCCACAGCGGGTAGTCGGGCGCGGGGATCAGCATTTCGTCGCCGTCGTTGAGCATGGCATTGCTGGCCATCACGATCAGCTCCGAGGCACCGTTGCCCAGGTAGACGTCGTCGAGCGTGACGCCGGCGACTCCCTGCTGCTGCGTGTAGTGCATCACCGCCTTGCGTGCGGCGAAGATGCCCTTGCTGTCCGAGTAACCCGCCGAATTCGGCAGGTTGCGGATCATGTCCTGCCGGATCTCCTCCGGTGCATCGAAACCGAACACCGCGAGGTTGCCGATGTTGAGCTTGATGATCTTGTGGCCCTCCTCCTCCATGCGCTGTGCACAGTCGAGGATCGGGCCACGGATGTCGTAGCACACATTGTCGAGCTTGGTCGACTTGCGGATCGTCTTCATGATGGGTCTGGCAACTGCCCCACGGG
>JBDHRZ010000212.1:0-5616 GCA_039807845.1 Rhodoferax sp. | reverse complement strand
GTCCTGCAGGTCCTCCTTGCGTGCCAGCAAGCCGTGGGTGATCTGGCTGGCGATCGAGTACGCGTCGTCGCGTGCGCTGCCGCGCGCCTGGGTCTGCCACAAGGTGTCGGTGGGCAGTCGGTTGATCTGGCTGCGCCAGGCGGCGAGCCCGAGCTCGGCCTCGACCGCGAAATAGGTGCGCGCCGCCAGCTCCAGCGTGGCGCCGACGCCTTGCGCCAGGCTCACCAGGTCGAGCGCCGGGAACAGGTACTCCAGCGCGCTCAGATCCTGCGCCAGCGCCGCTTCCACGCCGGCGTCGCACAGTGCGGCGGAGGCGGCCAGCCAGCCCGCACGCGCGGCTTCGGGCAGCCAGTCCTGCAGTTGGGTGCGCAGGATGAGCGCGGCGGGCTGGTAGCGGCTGATCAGCTGCGGCAGGTCGGCCCCGTCAGCACGGGCGCGCAGCATCCAGCGCGAGGCGCGCTGGGCGATCGCGGTCAGCCGGCCCAGCAGGTCGAGCTGCAGTTGCGCGGCAACCTCGTAGTCGAGTGCGTCGATCCGGTCCCACAGGCGTTCGAGGTCGAACACCTCGCGGGCCAGCGTGTAGGCGCGCACCACGTCGGCGCTGCCGGCCGCCGACTCCGCGGCCAGGAAGTGCACGAAGGTGGCCCCGGTTCGGTTGAGCACCGTGTTGGCGATGCGGGTGGAGATGATCTCGCGCCTGAGCGGGTGGGTGTCGATCGCCGCGCCAAAGCGCTCGCGCAGCACCTGCGGGAAATACGCCCGCAGGGCGCTCGTGAAATATGGATCGTCGGGCAGGTTGCTCGCCAGCAGGTCGTCGAACAGCGCCATCTTGGCGTAGGCCAGCACGACGGCTCCCTCGGGCGTGGTCAGGCCTTGCCGGCGCGCACGGCGCTGCGCGATTTCCTGGTCGTCGGGCAGGAACTCGAGCGCGCGGTTCAGCCGCGCGCTGGCTTCGAGCGACTGGATCAGTCGCTGCTGGCCATCGAGCAGGTACAGAGGTCGGTGCGCGGCGACCTCCAGCGCCTGCGTCTGGTAGTAGTTGTCCTGCAGCACCAGCTCGGCGACCTCGTCGGTCATGGAGGCGAGCAGTTCGTTGCGCTGCTTGAGCGTCATGTCGCCCGACTCGACCAGCTGGCCCAGCAGCACCTTGATGTTGACCTCGTGGTCTGAGCAGTCCACTCCGGCGGAGTTGTCGATCGCGTCGCTGTACACCAGGCCTCCCGCCTGCGCGTACTCGATCCGGCCGCGCTGCGTGGCGCCCAGGTTGCCGCCCTCGCACAGCACCTTGCAGCGCAGTTCCCGACCGTCGACGCGAAATGCGTCGCCCGCCTTGTCACCGACCTGGGCATGGCTCTCCTGGCTGGACTTGATGTAGGTGCCGATACCGCCGTTGTAGAGCAGGTCCACCGGCGCGCACAGCACCGCGTGCAGCAGTTCGACGGGCGTCATCTCCTGGCGGTCGGTGCCCAGCACCGCGCGCGCCTGCGCACTGAGCGCGATCGACTTGAGGCTGCGCGCGTACACGCCGCCGCCCTCGGAGATGAGCGACTTGTCGTAGTCGTCCCAGCTCGAACGCGGCAGCGCGAACAGCCGCTTGCGCTCCTGCCAGGCGCGCTCGGGGTCGGGGTCCGGGTCGATGAAGATGTGCCGGTGATCGAACGCCAGTTGCAGGCGGATCTTGCGCGACAGCAGCATGCCGTTGCCGAACACGTCGCCCGACATGTCGCCGATACCCGCCACCGTGAACTCCGTGCTTTGCGTGTCCACCCCCAGCGCGCGGAAGTGGCGCTTCACCGATTCCCAGGCGCCGCGCGCGGTGATGCCCATCTTCTTGTGGTCGTAGCCGACCGAGCCGCCGGAGGCGAACGCGTCTCCGAGCCAGAAACCGTATTCGGCCGACACCGCGTTGGCATGGTCGGAGAAGGTCGCGGTGCCCTTGTCGGCCGCCACCACGAGGTAGGGGTCGTCCTCGTCATGGCGCACCACCAGCGGCGGCGGCGTGAGCACGCCCTTGACGATGTTGTCCGTGACATCCAGCAGCCCGCGCAGGAACATCCGGTAGCAGGCCACGCCTTCGGCCATCAGCGCATCCCGGTCCCCCGCCGGCGGCGCATTCTTGAGCACGAAGCCGCCCTTGGATCCGACCGGCACGATCACGGTGTTCTTCACCTGCTGCGCCTTCACCAGCCCGAGCACCTCGGTACGGAAGTCCTCGCGCCGCTCCGACCAGCGCAGCCCGCCGCGCGCGACCTTGCCGCCACGCAGATGCACGCCCTCGAAGCGTGCCGCGTAGACCCAGATCTCGAACGCCGGCCTGGGCTCCGGCACGCCGGGCAGCTTGCGCGGCTTGAGCTTGAAGGACAGGTAGGGTTTGCTCGTGCCCCCGGGCATGCGTTGCCAGGCGTTGGTGCGCGCGGTGGCGCGTACCCCGGCGAGGAACTGGCGCAGGATGCGGTCGTCATCCAGGCTCGCGACCACCGACAGGCCGGCTTCGATGCGCTGCCCGGCCTGCGCCTGGCGCTGATCGCGCCCGTCTTCGCCCTGCGGATCGAAGCGGGCCTGGAACAACGCGACGATGTCCTGCGCGATCGACGCGTTGCGGATCAGCGCGTCCTCGATGTAGTGCTGGCTGAAGGCAAAGCCGAGCTGACGGAAATAGCGTGCGTACGCGCGCAGTACGCTGATCTCACGCGCATCCAGCGTGCTGTGCAGCACCAGCTTGTTCAGGTCATCGGCTTCGACTTCGCCGCGCCAGACCTGCAGGAACAATGCCTCGAAGCGGCTCTTGATCGCCGCCAACTCGGTGCCCGCAGGCATCTGCAGTCCGATGTCATGGATCCACAGGCCTTCGCTGCCGATGTCGTAGGGATGCTCGTCGAGCACGCGCGCGCCCATGTGCTCGAGCAGCGGTAGCGAGTCCGACAGTGCCACCTTGGTGGTGCTGTACATCTTGAAGCGCAACTCGTTTGTGGCGGCCTCCAGCGGGCGGTACAGGCGCACGAGCAGCGGCGTGTCGCCCGACAGGGCGAGCAGGTTGGCGGCATCCTCGGCGGCCACCGCGGCCGCGAAGTGCTCGCGGTAGGCGGTCGGGAAGGCGCCGGCGAACCGCTTCGCCAGCAGCAACCCCTGGCCTTCGCCGTGGGCGCGCAGCAACTCCGCGCTGCATTCGTCTTCCCAGCGTTGCGCCAGCCGCTCGACGCGTGCCTCCAGCGCCGGCAGGTCGACGACCAGGGGCGCGCGTCCGGCGGCGCGCACCAGATAGTGGATGCGCGCCAGCGGGCTGTCGGTGAGCATGGGCGTGAACTCCAGCGACTCGCCGTCGAAGGCCGCCATCAACTCAGCGCCGATCTTGACGCGCAACTCGGTGTTGTAGCGGTCGCGCGGGACGAACACCTGCACCGAAGTGAAGCGGCCGAACGGATCGCGGCGCAGGAACAGCCGCACGCGCTGGCGCTCCTGCAGGCGCAGGATGCCGACCGCGTGTTCGGCCAGCGTGTCCGTGTCGGCCTGGAACAGCTCATCGCGCGGATAGACCTCCAGGATCGACTGCAGCGCCTTGGCCGCATGGCTTGCGGGCACCACGCCCGCGCGCGCCATCACCGCGGCCGCACGCTGACGCACCTGCGGGATGGCGTCGATCGGTGCGGCATAGGCGCTCGAGGTATACAAGCCGAGGAAGCGGGTCTCACCGACGACCGCGCCAGCGGCGTCGAAGCGCTTCACCGCGATGTAATCGAGCCAGGCCGGGCGATGCACGGTCGAGCGCGTCATGGCCTTGATCACGAGCACCAGGTCGTCGGTGTCGATCAGTGCCACGGCTTCGGGTGGCAGTTGCGTCACCGCGCTGCGGGCCGGGCCGCGCAGGATGCCCAGGCCGTCATCGGCACGCGCCACCAGCGCCGCCTGGCTGCCGCTGCGCTGCAGGTCGTAGTCGCGCGCGCCCAGGAAGGTGAAGTGGCGGTCCTCGAGCCAGCGCAGGAAGGCGATGCCTTCGCGCCGGCTCGCCTCGGACAGGCGCGAGCGCTCCGCCTGCCGGCAGACCTCGTCCAGGCGAGAGAGCATCGCAGGCCAATCGCGCACCGCGGCCTGCACGTCGGCCAGCACGCGCCCGATGTCCTGCGCCAGCGCACTGCGATCGGCTTCGGAGACGATGCGGTCGCACTCGACCATGATGAGCGACTCGACGCCGTCGCCCGGGCCACTGGCAGCGCCGGCGGACATGCGGCCGGCCCGGCTGACCAGCCCCTTGTCGTCACGCGTGACGGCCAGCAAGGGGTGCACGATCCAGTGCACCGTGCGGCCGCTGCGATTCACCGCCATGGTCACCGAATCGACCAGGAACGGCATGTCCGCCTGCACGATCTGGATCACGCTGTGCTCGCAGACGAATCCGTCTTCTGCCAGCGTGGGATCGAAGACACGCACGCGCGCGCGCTCGGGCGCGCGTGCCGCCTTCATCAGCCGCCAGTGCGCGTTCGCCGCGGCAAACAGCGCGGACGGCGCGCGCGCAGCCAGCTCGGCCGGATCGGCGCTGTCGAAATAGGCTTGCACGAACTCCGCCAGGCGCGCCGCCACGGCGCCGCCATGGGCCTTGGCATATGCGACCAATCCCGCCAGTGGGTTGCTGTCCATGTCTCCTCCGTGCCGTGCACAGGCTACTGGGCCTGCCGGAGATTCTAGGAGCCTGTCCGGCTCCCGGGTGCATGCGTCCCGGCTCCGGTCATCATCCCCGTGCTATCGCATCGCGTCATGCGACTGGTGCGTCGGCCTGCGCAGCGACTGCGCGCGGCGCGTTCAACTCGTGATGTCGATGAAGCCGTTGCTGTCGGGAAAGCTGGATTTCATCCAGCCATATTTCAACTCCAGCGCGCCCATCAACGGCACCGGCAACGTCTCGATCGCGCCGGCATCGGCATCGGGCTGGTCTGCGAGCAGGGCTGCCAGGTGCAGCACGCCAGCCATGGGCGTGACCTTCGCCTCGGTCAAGGGCGCAGAGGCCAGCAGCAGCGCGTGGACGAAGTCGGTCGGGAAGTTCCAGCGCCGCGCCAGTTCCGCCGTGACCTCGGTCTCGTCGAACCCGACCGCCTCGCGTTCACGTGCCCAGCGCTGGCCCGGCGCCGCCGCTGACTGCTCGATCGCCGCCAGCGCCTGCGGCCGCGCGTGCACGATGATCAGTTCGCCCAGGCGCAGCATCAGCCCGAGCAGCCAGGCCTGGTGAGCATCCACCTCGAGCCGTCCTTCGAGTCCACCGGCAAGCCATTGGGCGTAGCCGGCGCAATCGGTGCTGTAGCGCCAGAAGTCCACGCTGTCGATCCCTTCGGGCACGGAAAACGCGTTGTGCAGGCACGCCGACAGGGCCAGCGTGCGCATGCGCGACAGCCCCACCAGCCTGAGCGCGTGGTCGAGGCTGTCCACGCGGCGCGAGAGGCCGAATGCGGCGCTGTTGGCCAGCGCCAGCAACTTGGCGCTCAACGTCGGGTCGCGCGCGATCAACGCCCCGATCGTCTGCAGCGAGGTCCTGGGTTCGTCGAGCGTGTTGATCAGGGCCAGCCCGACTTCGGGCATGACGGGCAGCGCGACGGAGGTGAACAGATCGGCGATGTCGGACATATGGGG
>JBDHRZ010000211.1:0-5648 GCA_039807845.1 Rhodoferax sp. | reverse complement strand
AGCGCCTTGCCGGCCAGCGGATGGTTGCCATCGAGCAGCACCTTGTCGCCCTTGATCTTGACGACGCGAAACGCACGCTGGTTGCCTGCCTCGTCGCGCCCCGGCAGGCTGCCGCCGACCTTCACGCCAGGGGGAAACTCGCTGCGGGGAATCGTCTGCACCAGGGACTCATCGCGCGCACCGAACGCCTCCTCGGGTTGCAGCGCGACCACGGTCTGAAAGCCCTTCTCCTGGCCATCGAGCGCCTGCTCGATCCTGGCGAAGGTGTTGCCATACCCTCCGTGCAGGTAGACCATCGGGCCGGGACCCGGGTCCAGGGGCTGGCGCTGTGCATCGGTCACCTTGTAGCGCAGGGTGACGGCGGTGTTGCGGGTGATCTTCATGGGCTATTTGTATCACGAGCGCAGCATCCACCGCGCGACGGTGGGTGCGCAACGGCCGCACGTGGCCGGCATGCAGGCAAACGCAATACCATGGAAGCCATGTTCACACCGGATTGCGTCACCCTCCCGTTTCGTCTGAAGTTCACCGGGATCAAGCGCCGCCCTGCCGGCGGCGCACGCTGCCCAGCCGCAGTCGCCCCACCACGCCGGTGGGGAAGTAGTACACCGAGAGCACGAACAGCAGTCCCAGCCACAACAGCCAGCGCTGGGGCGAGAGCAAGGCCGACAGCCAGGGCAGCCCCGCGGTCGCATCGCTCGCCAGGCGCAGCAGGTCCTGCAGGTAGCCCTGCGCGACCATGAACAGGGCGGCGCCCACGACGGCACCATACATCGTGCCCATGCCGCCGATCACCACGATCAGCAGCACGTCCATCATGATCTCGAACGACAGCGAGGTGTCCGGCCCGTTGTAGCGCAGCCAGAGCGCCAGCAGGGCTCCGGCGACGCAGGCAAACAGCGCCGACAGCACGCTGGAGATGGTGCGAAAGACCACCACCCGATAGCCGATCGCCTCGGCGCGGAAGTCATTCTCGCGGATCGCCTGCAGCACCCGCCCGAACGGCGAATTGACGATGCGCAGCAGCGTCAGCAGCAACAGCACGACCAGCACGAACAACAGGTAGTAGGTGACCAGCCGCCCGTCGAGCGAGACGCCCAGAAACGGCTCTTCGCGGAACTCGAAGCTGGGCGACAGGAGTTCCGGCAGCTTGAAGGTCAAGCCGTCCTCGCCGCCGGTGAAGTCCGAGAGCTGTGACGCCAGCGTCTGGAAAGCGGCCGCCACCGCCAGCGTGATCATGGCGAAGAAGATCGCGCGCACGCGCAGCGAGAAGAGACCGATCAGCAGCGCCAGCACCAGCGACAGCAGCAACGCACTGGCCAGCCCGGTGGCCAGCGCGCCCCAACTCGGCCCCATGCGCGTGGTGGCGATCGCAATCCCGTAAGCACCGATGCCGAAGAACATGGTGTGGGCGAAACTCACGATGCCGGTGTAGCCCAGCAGCAGGTCGAAGCTGGCCACCAGCACGATGAACACCAGCACCTTGGCCGCGACGTTGAGCGCCTTGACCCCGGGAATGAGGAACGGCGCGAACGCCAGCGCGAACAGCAAGGCGAGCAGCAGCGCGGCCAGCACGCGGCTGCGCGGCAGATCGTTGGAAAACACGCGGGAGAGCGACATATCAGCGGCGCCCGGCCGCCCGAAGCCGCTGATGCACCCCCTCGGGGGGCAGCGGACCGCGCGCAGCGGGGGAGCGTGGGGGCAGTTTCATTTCAGCGGCGCCCGGCCGCCCGAAGCCGCTGATGCACCCCCTCGGGGGGCAGCGGACCGCGCGCAGCGGGGGAGCGTGGGGGCAGTTTCATTTCAGCGGCGCCCGGCCGCCCGAAGCCGCTGTGCACCCCCTCGGGGGGCAGCGGACCGCGCGCAGCGGGGGAGCGTGGGGGCAGTTTCATTTCAGCGGTTGGCCACCGGGTAGACGCCCTGCGGCCGCCACAGCAGGATGGCGGCCATCAGCGCGATGTTGGAGAACAGCGCCACCTTGGGCATCAGAAAGCCCGTGTAGTTGGCCATCAGGCCGACCAGCAAGGCGCCGATCAGCGCGCCAGCGGTCGATCCCAGGCCGCCGATGATGATGACGATGAAGATCAGCACGTTCACCTGCGCGCCCATCTGCGGCGTGACCGACTGCTGGTAGAGCGCCCACATCACGCCGCCCAGACCGGCCAGTGCGCTGCCCAGCGCGAACACGCCGACGAACAGGCGCCGGATGCGGTAGCCGAGCGACTCGACCATCTCGCGGTCCTGCACGCCGGCGCGAATCAGCAACCCGATCTTGGTGCGGTTGAGGGTCCACACCAGCGCAAGGAACACCAGCACGCCGACGATCACCGCCAGCACGCGGTATTTCTCGATCGCGGTCTCGCCCAGCAGGATCGAGCCGCGCAGAGCTTCGGGCAGCGGCAGCGCGATCTGTTGCGGGCCCCAGATCACCTTGATCAGCTCCTCGCCGATGATCATCCCGCCCATGGTGATCAGGATCTGCTTGAGGTGCTGGCCGTAGACCGGCCGCACGATCAGGCGCTCGAACGCCAGCCCGACCGCACCGGCCACCGCCATCGCCACCAGCATGGCCGCGAACACCGCCAGCAGATTGCTCCAGACCTGCGCGGAGCCGGTCCAGTCGCCCAGCGCGCCGAGCACGGCGGTGGCCATGAAGGCGCCGATCGCGATGAACAGGCCATGACCGAAGTTGAGCACGTCCATCAGGCCGAACACCAGCGTGAGGCCGGAGGCGATGATGAAGATGATCAGGCCCATCGCCAGGCCGGCCACGGTGAGCGTCAGCCAGGTCGAGCCCGAGCCGATCAGCGGGAACACCACGAGCGCCAGCAGCGGGGCCAGCAGCGCCGGCTTCCAGTCGAAGTCCGGGCGGTTCACAGCGCCAGCCCCAGGAGCGATTGCTGCAGCGCTGCGTCCTGCGACAGCGCCGACATGCTGCCACGGTGCACCACCCGGCCGTTGTCCATCACCGCGACGCTGTCGCCCAGGCGCTGGGCGAAGTGCAGGTTCTGCTCGACCAGCAGGATCGTCACGCCGCTGGCCTTGAGTTGGGCGAAGGCGTCGATCATGTTGTTGATGATGGCCGGCGCCAGCCCCTTGGTCGGCTCGTCGACGAGCAGCAGCGCGCGCGGCTCGACGATGGCGCGCGCCACCGCCAGCATCTGCTTCTGCCCGCCGGAGAGTTTGCCCGCGGGGTGGTTCCAGAATTTCTGCACGGCCGGAAACAGGCCGAAGATCCAATCCAGCCGCTGGCGGTCCATCTGCCGCTCCCCGGCGGCACGGCGCGCCGCCAGCAGCATGTTCTCGCGCACCGTCAGGTCGCCGAAGATGCCCATGTTCTCCGGCACGTAGGCGATGCCGCAGGCGGCAATGTCAGGCGTGCGCAGCCGCCCGATGTCCTGCCCGGCAAACACGAGCGTGCCGCGGGAGGCCGGCCACAGGCCCATGATGGTTCGCAGCGTGGTGGTCTTGCCGGCGCCATTGCGCCCGAGCAGCAGCGTGACCTCGCCCCTGGGTACGACGAGGTCGACGCCATGCAGGATGTGGTAGGGCCCGATGTGCGTATGCACGCCCGACAGGGCCAGCAATGTCTCGCTCACCGGACCACCCTCCGTGCCGCGCGCTGCGGAACCGGGCGTCTACGGGGCGGCCGTACGGCGTTCATCATGGCGGCCCTTGGTCGGACCCGTGGCGGCCCTCGGGTTGCGCTCGGGCGTCCCGTGCAGCGCCGGCCTCCGGCGCACCTGCCCCGAGGTAGGCCTGCTGCACCAGCGGCGAGGCGATCACCGTGGCCGGGTCCCCGTCGGCCACCAGCGCACCGTTGTGCAACACGACGATGCGGTCGGCCAGTTCGCGCACCACGTCCATCTTGTGTTCCACCAGCAGGATGGTCTTGGACGGGTCCTGCTTCAGCGCGCGGATCAGGTTCAGGATCACCGGCGCTTCGTCCACGCTCATGCCGGCGGTGGGCTCGTCGAACATGAAGACGCGCGCTTCGAGCGCCATCAGCAGCGCCACCTCCAGCTTGCGCTGGTCGCCGTGCGGCAGGCTGGCGGCGCTGGCCTCCTGCTTGTCCTGCAGCGCGACGCTGGCCAGGATCTCGTCGGTGCGTTGCAGCAGTGCGCCGTGGTCGCTCCAGATGCTCCAGAGGTTGAGTCCGCGCCGATGCGCGCCGCGGCGCGTTGCCTGCACGGCCAGACGCACGTTCTCGAATACCGAGAGGTTGGGGAACAGGTTGGTGAGCTGGAACGCACGCCCCAGCCCGGCGCGCGTGCGTGCCGACACCCCCAGCGCAGAGATGTCCAGGCCGTCGAGCAGCACGCTGCCGCTGCTCGCCCGCAGTTGCCCGCTGATGAGATTGAAATACGTGGTCTTGCCGGCGCCGTTGGGGCCGACGATGGCGGTCAAGGTGCCCGGCGCAAAGGCGCAACTGACCGCGTTCACCGCCACGTGGCCGCCGAAACGGATCGTCAGGTCTCTGGTCTGCAGCATGGTCCTGTGGGCAACGACACGGCAACGCCGGGATGCAGCAAACGGGCGCCCCAGGCCGGACACTGGGCGAGGCATCCGGACGGCGCGAGCCACGGCCGGCACGTCGCGGCCGTGACCGGCCAGCGCGCCGCGGCCGACCGGGCGCGGCTGCCTCAGCGCTTGTTGCGGATCGGGATGTTCATCTCCTCGGGCTTGATCTCGCGCACCAGTTCCGGCACGCCCCAGGCGAACGCCGGGTCGGCCTTGATCCGGAAGTGGTACATGCTCTGCATCGCCTGATGGTCTTCCTTGCGGAAGGTCATCTTGCCCTTGGGTGTGTCGAAGCTCATGCCCTCCATGGTGGCGATCAGCTTGTTGGTGTTGGTGTCGCCGTTGGTCTTCTTGAGTGCGGTCACGATCGCCATCGCCGCCGAGAAGCCGCCGGCAGTGAAGAAGTCCGGCGGCGACTTGAACTGCTTGTAGTGCTGCGCCACCATCGCGTCGTTGGCCGGATTCTTCGGGATCCCGAAGTAGTAGTACAGCGCGCCCTCCATGCCGGGGAACTGCTTGTAGGCCACCATCGCCGGCAGGATGTTGCCCCCGGTGGCCAGCTTGATGCCGTAGCGCTTGTCCAGGTCGAGGTCGGCGATCTTGCCAAACGGCGTCGGGGCGCCGGACCAGCCCACCGAGATGTATTTCTTGCCCGGCTGGTCCTTGAGCGCGTCGATGATGCGCTGCAGACCGGCCGTGAAGTCGGTGGTGCCGACCGGCAGGTACTCCTCGTGCACGATCTTGGCCTTCTTGGTGAACTCCTTCGCGGCCTTGACGCCATCACGGCCGAACGCGTTGTCGTTCGCCAGGATGGCGATCACGTTGCCCGGGGCATCGAGCGCCACCGCGTTGGAGGCGGCGTCCTGCGAACTGTTGCGCCCGGTGCGAAAGATGTACTTGTTCCACTTGTCACCGGTGATCGAGTCGGCCACCGCCGGCTCGACCAGCAGGATCTTCTTGTACTCCTCGGCCACCGGCAGCATGGCCAGCGCGGAAGGCGATCCGGTGGTGCCCACCGCGATGTCCACCTTCTCGTCGGCATAGGCCGCCTGCAGCAGGCTCTTGGCGATGTCGGGCCTGAACTGGTCGTCCTTCTCGATCACCACGATCTTGCTGCCCGCCACCTG
>JBDHRZ010000210.1:0-5668 GCA_039807845.1 Rhodoferax sp. | reverse complement strand
GCGGCCCGGCGGCGTCCCATCCGAACACCTCCGCCTGCCGGCTTCGGTGCGAGCGCCTTCGGGGCGGCTGTGCGGCGCTCATGCGAACCTCTGCCTGGCTACGGCGCGAAGCTGGCGGCCAGCGATCCGACCAGCAGGTTCCAGCCGTCGGCGAGCACGAACAGCATCAACTTGAACGGCAAGGCCACCAGCACCGGGGACAGCATCATCATGCCCAGGGACATCAGCACGCTCGCCACCACGATGTCGATCACCAGGAACGGGATGAAGATCATGAAACCGATCTGGAACGCCGACTTGAGTTCGCTCGTCACGAAGGCGGGCACCAACACCCGCATCGGAACGGTCTTCGCACTGGAGCCGGGTTCGAGCTTGGCGAGTCGCACGAACAGCGCCAGGTCGGACTGGCGCGTCTGCCTGGACATGAACTCGCGCATCGGGACCTCGGCCTTGTCCAGCGCCTGCTCGAACGCCAGGGTGTTGTTGCTGTAGGGCAGGTAAGCCTCGCTGTAGACCCGGTCCAGCGTCGGACCCATGACGAACAGGGTGAGGAACAGCGACAGGCCGACGATCACCTGGTTGGGCGGCGAGGACTGCGTGCCCAGCGCCTGGCGCAGCAAGGACAGCACGATGACGATGCGCGTGAAGCCCGTCATCAGCAGCAGCACGGCCGGCAGGAAGGACAATGCCGTAAAGAACAGCAGCGTCTGGATCGGCACGGAAAAACTGGTCCCGCCGGGGCCGCTGCCAACGAGCAAGGGCAATTGCCCGGCCGACTGCGCGCTGGCCAGGCCATGGCCCAGGCCAGCGATTACCAGCAGCACCAACGGACACCAGCGATTCCGCCGGCGTCCGGTGTCGTGCGGCCCGGTGCGCGCAACCGGTCGCCCCGCGGTGCCTGTGCCGATCCGGATCACGCCTGCGAGGATGCGAAGGGCGGGTGCTGGGGCACGACCGCACCCGGTGGCAGCGCCGCTGGTTGCGCCGGCAAGGTGTGCAGGCACGCCACCGACTGCGCGGTCACGCCCAGCACCAGGCAGACGCGCGCATGCGGCGGGCCGACCTCGACCGTCACCACCCGCTGGTGCGGCCCCACCGCGACCACGGAAACCACCTTGCTGCCAACACCGGTGCCGACGCCGCGAACGCCCGCACGCGCCTGCACCCATCGAATGCCCAGCGGCAACAAGGCCAGCAGCAGCACGAAGGCGGCAACGGTGAACAGCGTCTGCAACATGCCGGGCCAGCCTCTGCGCGGGATGGATCACGCCTTGTTGATGCGGCGCAGGCGCTCGGAGGGCGTCACGACGTCGGTCAGCCGAATGCCGAACTTGTCGTTGACCACCACCACCTCCCCCTGCGCGATCAGGTAGCCGTTGACCAGCACGTCCATGGGCTCGCCGGCCAGCGCGTCGAGCTCCACCACCGAGCCCTGGGCCAGCTGCAGGATGTGCTTGATCGAGACCCGCGTGCGGCCGAGTTCGACCGACAACTGCACCGGGATGTCGAGCACCATGTTGATGTCGTTGATCGTCGCATCCGGGGCCGCACCGGCAGCCTGCCTGGGTCGCGGTGCATCCTCGGACAACACGCCGCCGGCCTCGTCCCCGGCGCCGACACTGTCGCCCGGATCGACCAAGGCTTCGGCCCAGTCCGCCTCGCCGGAAAGGCGTGCATCCGCTGGCTCGCCACCCGGATGCGGGTCTTCAGTTGCCATGCTTTTCTCCCATCCAGTCCAGATCGAAGCCGCGCAGGCTCCTGTCGATCCGGATCGCATACTTGGCGTTGTGCGTCCCGTATTGGCACTCGAACATCGGTACCCCGTCGATGCCGGCCTGGATGCGCGGCGCGCGATCGAGTTCGATGAAGTCACCGGGCTTCATCGCCAGCAACTGCTCGACCGTGGCACGGCTGCGTGCCAGTTCCGCCACCAGCGTGACCTCGACCGCCTGGATCTCCTGCGTCAGCACGTTGACCCAGCGCCGGTCGACCTCCATCGAATCGCCCTGCGTGGACGAATACAGCACATCGCGGATCGGTTCGAGCGTGGCGTACGGCATGCAGAAATGCACTGCGCCGGCAACCTCGCCGATCTCCAGCTGGAACGCGGTGCAGATCACCACCTCGCTGGGCGTTGCCACGCTGGCGAACTGCGGCTGCATTTCCGAGCGCTGATATTCCAGATCGATCGGGTAGATCCCCTTCCAGGCCTTCTTGTATTCGTCGGCCACCACCTTGACCAGGCGCGCGATGACGCGGTGCTCGGTGGCAGAGAAGTCGCGCCCTTCGATGCGCGTCTGGAACTTGCCGGTGCCACCGTACAGGGTGTCGATCACGCCGAAGATCAGCGAGGGCTCGCACACGATCAGGCAATTGCCGCGCAGCGGCCGCACCGCCATGATGTTGAAGTTGGTCGGCACCGCGAGCTCGCGCAGGAAGGCGCCGAAACGCTGCACGGCGATCGATCCGATGGAGACCTCCGGCGTGCGCCGGATCAGGTTGAACAGGCCCAGGCGCAGGTTGCGCGCGAAGCGCTCGTTGACGATCTCCATCGTCGGCATGCGCCCGCGCACGATGCGCTCCTGGCTGGAGATGTCGTAGGGCCGGACCTCGCCCTTGGCCGCGGTGTGCTGGACCTCCTTCTGGCTCTCGCCGGTGACGCCCTCGAGCAGGGCATCGACCTCTTCCTGGGACAGAAACGATTCGGACATACCCGACCCCGCGCAGCAGGCTACTGGATGATGAAGCTGGAAAACAGCACCCGCTGCACCGGCTGGTCGACCGGCGCGCGGCGCCGCTTGCGGCTCGATTTCGGCTTGGCCGTTCCCTTGGCGGTATCGGCTTCATCCTCTTCATCGATGCCGCCGAATGGCTCGGATGCCTCGCGCAGGATGTCGCGCGCCAACCGTTCCTTGCCTTCGATCTTCAGCAGGTCCTCCGAGGTGCGCTGGGAGACCAGCAGGAGGATGGCACTGCGGATCGCCGGCAGGTGCTGCTTGACCTTCTCGATCGCGGCGGCGTTCTGCAGCTCCAGTGTGATGCCGATCTGCGCGACCCGCTCACCGCCCTGGTCGGCCAGGTTGACGACCATGTTCTCCAGCGGCAGGTAGGTCGGCGGCCCGGTCGGTGCGTGGCTGACCGCCGGCCGTTCTTCCTCGCCCAGGTCGGCGGACGCACGCTGCTTGTTCACGTACATGAGCCCGCCAAGCCCTGCCAGCACCACCAGCAGGACCGCGGCAAGCACGATCACCAGCATCTTCTTGCTCTTGGGGGGCGCGACGGCCGCTTCAGCGGGTTTGGTGGACACGGTTCATCCTCGAATGCGCAGTGCAGGAATGATTATTCTGCACAGACCTGGCATCGATGGGCGAAACAGGGCCGGAAATCCATGGCATTCCCGGGCGCCGGGCACCCCGCCTAGACGAACAGGTCGACCGCTCCACCACTCGCGGCGCGCGCACGTGTGCCCACCGGCGCCAGCGCAGCGGCCTCCGGCGCGCGGCCGGTGCGGGCACTGGCGATGGGGTGCTCGCGACCGCCGTCGCGTCCACCCGCCTGTTGCTCCGCCGAAGTACCGACAAAGCCGCCGGACAACACCAGCCCTTCGCGCGCCAGCAGTTCCTCCAGTTGCGGCATCGCCTGCGCCAGCAGTTGGCGCGCCTGCGGCTGGTCGCAGTGAAACGTGACCAGCGCCTCGTCGCCCTTGACCGCCACGCGCACGTCGACCGAGCCGGCACCGAAGGCATCGAGTTGCAACTGCGCGCTCTGCACGCCACCAGCGATCCACACGTGCATGCGCTGCGCCAGTGCCGCGGGTAAAGCCGATGCCGACGGTGCGTAGACCGGATCGCCCGCCGCAACGGGCGCGCCCGCCGGCGGCGCGTCGGTCCAGGCGAGGAAGGCCCCGGCCGCATGCGTGGGGGACAGCCGGTCGTGCGCACGCTCCGGCCCACGCCCTGCGGTGGCAGCACGCAATCCGGCCAGCCCGGCTTCGAACATCGAAGCCACGGCGCCGGCCTGCACCGGCTGCACAAGCCGCGGCGCGGCGAGCTCCGCCTGCCGTGCCGCACGCCCATGCTCGACACGTGCCTGCTCCTGCTCGCCAAGTGCTTCAGCGATGTGCACCGGTTTCCGGCCCGGCGCATCACCACCCACGCTGGCTGCCTGCACCTCGTGCGCCGGCGCAGCGTGCCGCGTCATTGTGTCCGCGGCGCCGCTGGCCGCGAGCGCCTCACCATCGCCGGCTCCCGGCTGGTGCGCCGGCGCCGGGACATCGGGGCCAGCATGAGCTCGGGCCACATGCCCGCGCAGCGCAGGTGCCGCCGTCGATCCGGCTTCCTGCGCGTCCTGCCGCTCCAGCGGTTGGCCAAAGGGCAACGGCACGGGCACCAGCACGGCTGGCGCCGTCTCGGGCGCCGCCGCCAGCGCTGGCCCGAGCGCGGCCGCCTCGTCCACCGGCAACCGGCCCGGCCCGGCCGGCTGCGCCACCGCATCGCCCTGTGCCAGCGCGCCCAGCAGCGACGCAAACGCCGAGTCGGCACCGCCGTCGGCTCCGAGGCTACCCTGCCCTCGCTGCGCAGGAACGCCAGCCGTCCTGGACGGCACGGCGGATGCCGCGGCTCCGGTCGTGGACTCGATCGTCATGACTCGTCCTCATGCAGGACCCGCGCCGTGCCCGCGAAGTAGGCCCGGGCAGCGAATTCATCGGTGCGGCGCTGCTCCTGGCGCGCCAGCGTCCGGGCCTGCTCGCCGCGCTGCCTGTCGAGCAGCCGCTGCAGACCGGCGAGCCGGACGTCGGCCTGCAGCAGGGCGTTGCGGGCTGCCTGGCACTGTCCCTCCAGCTCCACCACCACGCTCCGCTGCAAGGCGATGGTCTGCTCGAGCCGCTCGATGAACTGGTAGCTGTGCCCCATGATCTGGGGCGAGGTCTGCGGCCGCGAGGCGATCGACCAGCGCTGCCGGGTGTCGGTCGCGTAACTGACCAGTTCGTCCATTTGCCGGCAGGCCTGGCCATGTCGGTGCAGCGCACCGGCCAGGAACTGGCTGGCCGCGTCACGCTTGCGCTCGGCCAGGCCGATGGCCACGAACAGGGCCTTGCTCGTCGTCACACGCCGCCCCCTGTCCCATGATGGCGTGCCGGCGTCATCACGGCACCGGCCCGAACAGTGCCTGCAGCGCGGCCAGGGCCTCGGGCAGCGCCGCGCCCTCGTTCATGCCTTGCTGCAGGAACCCGGTCATGGACGGATGCAGCTCGATCGCCCGGTCCATGGACGGATCGGAACCCGCCACGTAGGCGCCGATCTGCACCAGGTCGCGACCCTTCTCGTAGCGCGCGGCCACGGCGCGAAATCGTCGCGCCAGCTCGAAGTGCTCGTGCGTGGCTACGTTGTGCATCACGCGCGAGGCGGACTGCAGGACGTCGATCGCCGGGTAGTGACCCGATTCGGCCAGGCTGCGTGACAGCACGATGTGGCCGTCGAGGATCGAGCGGGCCGCGTCGGCGATCGGATCCTGCGGGTCGTCGCCTTCGGTCAGCACGGTGTAGAAGGCGGTGATGGAACCGCGCCCGTGCAGACCATTGCCGCTGCGCTCCACCAGTTGCGGCAAGCGCGAAAAACAGGACGGCGGGTAGCCCTTGGTTGCCGGCGGCTCGCCGATGGCCAGCGCG
>JBDHRZ010000209.1:0-5691 GCA_039807845.1 Rhodoferax sp. | reverse complement strand
GATAGGCGCCGTCCTGTCCGGTGATGCCGGTGATGAGAGCCTTGCGGTTCATAGTCCTTTCGATGCCAGTTGTTTCTACGGATCGATGCCGGTGAAGCGAACCCGGACCTGTGGATTGACGGCCTCCAGCATCTGCCGGGCGAATCGATCCTGGAACCGGTAGGCCCGGCTGACGTCGCCGTCGATCGACGAGACACGAATCAGCATGCCATCGGGAATGCGGTTGTCTAGCGCGTAGCGCATTTGGGTGAGCTTCTTGTCGAAGTTCCCCTTTACCGCGTGGTCGCCGATCACGGTCCAGTAGGTCACGGGTTCCTCACGTCGGTCCAGTTGGGTCATCAAGCGCGTAATCGGGAGCTTGGCGCCGCCCGCAGTCAGGGAGCCCTCCTGCTTGTCGATCAGCATGAACCCCTGGGCCGGGTAGCACACCTCGGGCTTGTGCAATTGCAATGCGTCGCTCTGCTTCTTGCCGTAGGCGATGGACAGCATGATCTGGTAGCCGTTGGAATTGATGTAGGTGCGTGTCAGCGTCTCGCTGTACAACCTGTCGAGCATCTGCAGCGTTTGCGGATCGACGATCTGCGTCACGCCGACTGCCATTTCCTGCCAGTCCCCGAACGCCGTCGGGATCATTGTCTTGAGGCTGATCGGTGGCCGTTCGTCGGAGAGGTCGATGGTCGGCCGCAACGCTGCCGCCAGCGCGGCCGAGACCAGCATGAGACCGAGCATCAGCAGGTAACGCAACGACAGCTTCATGGCCTGCTCAGCGGGTGTGGGCGGTCCTGTGGCGCCGCACGCCTTCCAGGCCTTGCAGCAAGGTGTCGAACCCGATGATGAGCAGCAGCGCGCTGAGGAACAGCACCATGCCGGCAAAGCCGTGCAGGAAGCCTTGCCCGGCCGCATCCCCGAAGTGATAGGTGATCAGGCTCAGCGCCATCACCCGGATCACGTTGGCGGTGAACGAGATCGGGATGATCAGGATGGCGAGCGTGATGTTGCGAAACGCCGAGTCGCGCCGTACCAGGTTCAGGTAGAGCAGGCCGAGTGCTTCGAGCGTGAGCAGGGTGTGCAGGCCGGCGCAGGCATCGGCCACGAGCAGCATGTACTGGCCGATCTGCAGGATCACCCCGTTGCGCCCGATCGGGTAGCCGACCCAGGAGAGGACCACCTCGGCCACGTACGACACTGCGATCTTCATGGGCATCGTGAGCAGGTCCACGATCTGCGACGGCAGCGGCACCATGAACAGCATGAAGAACAGCGCAAACCACTGCGCCTTGACGGCCGCCACGCCGCGCGTGAGCAGCCCGATGCCGATCAGCAGCCAGATCGCCGAGCCGACTTCGAAGATCAGGATGTCCTGCGAGCGGCCGAGCGCGTACAGCAGCAGGGCGAACACGAAGAACAGCCAGCCCGACCAGTGCGCCGGCCTGCCCTCGCTGGCGGCCATCATCGCCGGCCAGTTGCGGTAGAGCAGCCAGACCGAGATGGCGAGCACGATCGGCCCCTGCATCTGCTCTTCGCTGCTCCAGATGCCGCTGAACAGGTCGTAGAGGGTGGGCAGGTACATCACCGCCAGGCCGGCGATGATGGGCAGCCACTGCAGCACGGCCGCGCGCCCGCCCTGTCGCGGCGCGTGGCCGGCGGCAGCGAGAGGGGTGGGGGCGCTGTGGGTGCTCATGGAAACCGGTAGAGCCGTGATGGTGGTCGTTCGTTCCCGGTCGGTGCTGGTTCGCTGCGTGGTCGCGGTTCAGGAGCGTCCGGGCCAACGCCACGCCCGCACGATACCCTTGCGGACGGTACCTGGTTGGCGTGGATCGAGTCGGGCATTGGTGCAATCAAGGAGGGCGGTGGCAATTGTTTTCCGTGGCTGCGCACGCGCGGCCTCAAGCGGCGGTCCGCTTGCGTGCAGGTCTTCTTGCCCGACCAGTAATGCGAGCGGTCTCATCTGCCAAGGTCAGCAACCCCTGCAACGCCGCATTGACCGCCTCCGACGTTGGGAACGCCCTCGCGAGTTCCGGATCGATGAGCGCCACCGACGTGCCCTTGGCGACTTCTTTGAAGAACTTGCCTCGCTCCAGCTTTGCAAAGTCGGCGCGCTTGTACGCTGCCCGCATTTCGACGTCAACCTTCTTCATACATCCTCCTCTCTTGGCGCACCGCTCGCCGTGCACTGATTATTCTGATACCGCTCGCTCGGTATGTGTGGGAGACGGCGAGCAATCGCCCCACGCTGGACATGCCGAAAGTGATGTAGCGGGACTCCCCGACAGAGTGATCCGGGTCTTGGCCCGACAGTGCGAGTGGATCGAGAAACACAGACACTGCCTCGTCAAACGAGACGCCATGCTTGCGGAGATTGGCAGCCGCCTTTGGCGCATCCCATTCGAACTTCATGATTCCATGGCTCTCGCATCACCGGCCGCGGCACCCGGTTCGATTGCGGGTGCTGCCTTCAATCGTCGTTCGCCACCGATCCCGCCATCAGCACGCGAGCGTCCCACCGGCGGGTCCGCCGCGCGCAGCGACTGGCATCTGGCCTGGAGTGTTGTACCGTTCCTGGACATGGGCGGTTAGAGCGGGGAATGGTTCCTGGATGCTGGCCTGGTCGAGTGGTAGCCGCCAGTCCTGGGTGACCCGACGAACTCGATCAGGTTTGCATCGCGCAGCTTCTTGAGCGACCTTTGCAAGGTTCGTCTTGGCGTCGCCAATGCTTCTGCAATCGCCTGCGTGCGCTGGCCCGGGTTGTTTTCGATGTACTTCAGCAGTGTTGCCGGGGAAAAATTCGCTGCGCCACTTGCTGTCCCATCGGGACGCTCGGCACGGCGCAGGATCACCTTGAACTGATTGCCTGCCCGGTCGTCGACGAACTCGATATGCGGCCAGTCTTCGATGGCCCGCGGGATGCCGCTGCCCAGGCCTTGGTACGGCAGCATGTGAAATGCGTGCGATGCCAGTGCCGGATTGCGCAGGTTGGACACTCCGAAACGAATCTGCGACGTGTCCAGATGGTTCGGCAGGTGGCCGGGGCTGATGATTTCGACCCGGTCGACGAACACCAGCAGTCGAATCGGTGCGCTGATCAGATAGTCGCGGTGCACGAGCGCGTTGACGACGATTTCTTCCAGCACGTGATGCGGTATTTCCAGCTCGCCGGGGCTGTTGAACCCTCGATCACCTTGCACGTGGTGCAGATTGCGCCCCAGGAATGCCATGCAGTGCCGATGCTGCTGGGCCAGAGTGCCGGCGATGTTTTCGTTGTCGAGATACCGGTGGTCGTGCAAGACCGCTCCCGGAAACGCGACTGCCTTGACGAAAAAAGCGGGCAGGTGGACGTTCGACTCGACGCCAAACAGCATCACGCAAGCAAGGTTGGGGCGTCCACCACGCGCCAGATTCAGGTTTTGCAGGAGCTGCGGCAACGGCAATCCCGTCGCTGCCACCGGTCGCTTGTAGCGCCGCTCGAAGTAGCTGGCGAACTCGCTCTGGTCGATGTTCTCGATGCCCGCCGATACAACGGTCTGCTCATCGGCATGGAGCAGCCCCGACTGCTGGAACATGCGCTGCATCTCTTCGCGGGCCGTCACTTGTCGCTTGTCAGCGCCTGTCTTGACCCAGATTCGCCCTTGCCCGTCGACGTATGGCTTGTTGAGCCCTTCCGGCACTTCGATCTGCATGACCAGTCCGCGCTCCGTCTGCACGTTGGCAGACAGCGGATTGATGGGTGGCTTGACGTGCTGCGAGGCAGCATTGGACAGCATTTGATTCAACCGGCCAATGTCGGCCCGGCTCAGCCCGGTGACCACGCCCGAGTCGTCAACGCCAATCAACAATGTCCCGCCGTTCATGTTGGCAAAGGCCGCAAGCTCTGACGCAAGGCTTTCGACATGCGTGAAATCGCGTTTGAACTGATGCCGGCTATCCTCGCCCCGGGCGAGGATGGCGGCAAGTTGCGCAGTTTCATTGGCAGCCATGAGACCCGGCGCGGTTGCAACTGTCATGGTTTGGCTTGGTGCCGCCCGTTATCACGCATGTGCCGCCAGCACGCGTCGCACGCCGAGCGCTTCCTTGCGATCCTGCATTTGCCACAAATCATGGGCTGCTTGGGCTCCAAGCCAACTTTCCGCACTCTTGCCAAACGCCATTTCCAGCCTGAGCGACATTTCCGGTGTGATGGAGGCCCTTGCGTTGACGATTTCCGACAGTGTCTTGCGAGACACATTCAGTAGTTGGGCGGCATCCGTGATCGAGAGGTCCAATGGTTTGAGCCACATCTCGCGCAGTATTTCACCCGGATGGGGTGGATTGTGCATACGCATGTCCATGCTCCCAATTCAGTGATAGTCAGGGTAGTCCACGGCTTGGACTTCATCGCCAGCGAACTGAAAAATCACACGCCAGTTGGCTTGTACCGTTACCGAGCAATAGCCACCCATGTCACCTTTCAACAAATTGTGGCTTGTCAAAAAAAACCGCTCCAGCCCCTTGTGCGTGAACGATTTGATCATGCCGAATTGTAACCTTTGGGGTTACTGTGATGCTTGCAGTGGCGTCGAACAATGTCTCAAGCGGCGGTCCGCCTGCGGGCCGTTCGTCCTGCGCCGCCGGTTATGCTGGCGGTGTCATCTGCCAGCGTCAGCAACCCACGCAGCGCCGAATTGACCGCCTCCGATGTTCGAAACGCCTTGGCCAGCTTCGGATCGATGAGGGCCACCGAAGTGCCTTTGGCTACTTCCTTGTAGAACTTGCCTCGTTCGAGCTTCGCAAAGTCGGTGCGCTTGTACTCTGGCCGCATTTCGGCTTCAACCTTCCAATGCGCAAAAGCCTCGGTTCGATCGTAGGTATTGCCGTTAGTCGTCGTTGAGCACCGACCCCACCAGCACCACTCCGGCGTCCTGCAGGCGGCGCACGAGGTGGGCGGCGTCGGGCAGCAGGGTCTTGTTCTTGCGGCTCACCAGCACGGCGGCGCCGGCGCTGGCGGCGATGATCTCGGCGTCGGCGTAGTCACCGCCGGCCGGGGTGTCGATGATCACCACGTCGAAGTTTTCGGTGGCGGCCTTGAGCAGGTTGACAAAGGCCGGGCGGCCGAGCAGTTCCTGCGGGTTGGGCGGCTCGGCGCCGGCGGGCAGCACGAGCAGGTTGGCGATGCCTGCTACCGGCAGCGCCGCCTCGAGCCCGGCGCGGTCGGCCAGGATGCCGGACAGGCCGGCGCTCCTGCCCAGGCCGAACAGCCGGTGCTGGCGCGCGTCGCGCAGGTTGGCGTCCACCAGCAGGGTGCGCTGGCCTTGCTGGGCGAACACGATGGCCAGGTTGGCGGCGATGAAGCTGCGTCCCTCGCCGCGGCCCGGGCTGACCAGGGCGATCGCCTTGCGCGCACCCTCGGTGTGCAGCCAGCGCAGCATGAGCTGGCTGCGCACGGCGCGCAGGTTCTCGCCGACACGGCTGAACGGCTTGTAGGCGGCCACCAGTTCCGGGCTGCGGCTGGTGTCGGATTCGGCCAGGTAGGAGTAGTCGAACTGCTGCGACAGCGCGAAGTCGATGTCTTCGCGCTTGACCAGCTTGAGCGCGAGCGCCGCCTCGCCGAACACCGAGTTGTCCTTGTGCGCCTTGTCCAGGATGCGCCGGGCATCCTGCTCGCTCAGCCGCCCGGTCGAGACCAGGATGTCGCCGATCGGTCGGCCGGCGGTGGCA
>JBDHRZ010000208.1:0-5697 GCA_039807845.1 Rhodoferax sp. | reverse complement strand
GAAGCCTCGGGCACCGGCAACATGAAACTGGCGCTCAACGGCGCGCTGACCATCGGCACCGATGACGGCGCCAACATCGAGATCCGCCGGCAGGTGGGCGACGAGAACATCTTCATCTTCGGCCTGGGTTCGAGCGAAGTGCAGGCCCTGCGCCAGCGCGGCTACCACCCGATGGAGCACTACGAGAGCATCCCGGCCCTGCGCGGCACGCTCGACGCGATCGCCGGCGACCGCTTCTCGCCCGACGAGCCGGGCCGCTACGCTCCGCTGGTGGACGCGCTGCTCTGGCACGGCGACCACTACATGCTGCTGGCCGACTTCGGCTCCTACATCGCGGCCCAATCCCGGGTCGACGCGCTGTACCAGGAACCGGCGCTGTGGGCCATGCGCGCGATCACCAACGTCGCCGGCATGGGCCCGTTTTCGTCCGACCGCACGATCCGCCAGTACGCCTCGGAGATCTGGCGCGTGCACGCCTTGCCCGAGTGAGAGCCTGTGAAGATATGAATCGTGCCCGCCCCATTGCGCGCGCATCGAATCGACGATGAAGACACCCGCATGACGGCAGACCTGGCCTCCAACTGGTCGGCCGGCCGGCCCGGGCCCCTGGGCGCATGCTGGGACGGGCGCGGCGTCGCATTCACGGTGGCGTCCGCGCACGCCTGCGCGCTGCAGGTCTGCGTATTCGACGCCGCGGGCACGAGCGAACGGGCGCGGCTGCCGCTGCATGGGCCGGTCGACGGGCTGTGGCACGGCTACCTGCGTGGTGCCGCGCCGGGCCTGGTCTACGGGCTGCGCGCCGACGGTCCGTGGGATCCGGCACACGGGCAGCGCTTCAACCCGCACAAGCTGCTGCTCGACCCCTACGCGCGCGAAGTCGTCGGCCGCTTCGACTGGCGCGACGCGCACGCCGGCATGCGCGCCGACGAGCCCCTGCAGCGCGACCTGCGCGACAACGCCGTGCAGGCGCTCAAGGCGCGCGTGGTGGCAGACGCATTCGACTGGGGCGACGATGCCCCGCCGCGCGTCGCGGCGCAGGATACGGTGCTCTACGAGTTGCACGTGCGCGGCTTCTCGCGCCTGCAGCCGGCAATCCCCATGCCGCTGCGCGGAACCTACGCCGGTCTGGCCCACACGGCGTCGCTCGAGCACCTGCGCAACCTGGGCGTGACCACGGTGCAGCTCATGCCGGTGCAGATGGCGCTGGACGAACAGCGCCTGGCGCGCCAGGGTCTGCGCAACTACTGGGGCTACAACCCGCTGGCGTTCTTCTGCCCGGATCCGCGCCTGGCCAGTGGACAGGGCGGCCTGTCGGTGCGCGACGAGTTCCGTGCCATGGTGCGGGCGCTGCATCGCGCGGGCATCGAGGTGGTGCTGGACGTGGTGTTCAACCACAGCGCGGAGACGGACGAACTCGGCCCCACGATCAGCCTGCGCGGGCTGGACAACCCGACCTATTACCGCCTGCACGAGGACGCGCCCGGACGCTACGACAACTACAGCGGCTGCGGCAATACGCTCGACTTTCGTCAGCCGCAGGTGCTGCGCCTGGCGATGGACTGCCTGCGCTACTGGGTGCAGGAGATGCACGTGGACGGCTTTCGCTTCGACCTCGCCACGGCGTTGGGCCGCACGCGCCACGGCTTCGAGCGCGAGGCGCCGTTCTTCATGGCGCTGGCCCAGGATCCGGTGCTCTGCGCCGTCAAGCTGATCGCCGAGCCCTGGGACCTGGGTCCGCACGGCTACCAGCTCGGGCAATATCCGCGCGGCTGGCTGGAGTGGAACGACCAGTTCCGCGACACCGTGCGCCGGTTCTGGCTCGGCGCCCACTCGGGCGCACCGGGCCACGACGCGCCCGGACAGGACTTGCGCGGCCTGTTTGCGCGGCGCCTGTGTGGCTCGGACGACCTGTTTCGCGCCCGTGGGCGCCAGCCGGCGGCATCGGTCAACTACGTGGTCGCGCACGACGGCTTCACGCTGCGCGACCTGGTGAGCTACGAACAGCGCCACAACCACGCCAATGGCGAACACAACCAGGACGGACATGCCGAGAACCTGAGCTGGAACGCCGGCGTGGAAGGCCCGAGCGAGGACCCCGGCGTGCGCGCATTGCGCGGCCGGCTGCAACGCGCGCTGCTTGCCTGCACCGTGCTCGCGCAGGGCACGCCGATGCTGTGCGCCGGTGCCGAGATCGGCCACACCCAGGACGGCAACAACAACGCCTACAACCAGGACAACCGCACCAGCTGGATCGACTGGTCCGCGCCGGACCGCGAACTGCTGGCCTTCACCACGCGACTGCTCGCCACGCGCCGAACCCTGCAGCCGCTGGGGCCGGACTGGTATGCCGAGGGCCAGGCGCCGGCGTTGGGCGATGCGCTGCACTGGCTGCGTTCGGACGGGAGCCCGATGGACCAGGCCGACTGGGCCAGCGCCGGGCGCTGCCTCGCCTGCCTGATCCAGCCCCGGCAGCGGGGAGCATCCCCGCTGTTGCTGCTGGTCAACGCCAGCGCCAGCCCGATGCCCTTCACGTTGCCCGCGGGCCACTGGCGCACGGTACTCGACACGCAGGCGCCGGATGGGGCAAGCGACTGGTCGGGTAGCGATGCCGTGCCGGTACCGGCGCACAGCCTGCAACTGCTCGCCCGCGACGGCGAAAACCAGACGATGCAGCCGTGATGACGGCCCGCCACGACGACACCGCAGGCAGCGCCGCAGCCGGCTGGCGCGTGCGCCTGGGCGACGACCTGGCCGGCCTGGCGCCCGCGTATTTCGGCCTGGTGATGGCCACCGGCATCGTCTCGGTGGCGGCGCTCCAGCGCGGCTGGCCGACGCTCGCGCAAGGGTTGTTCTATCTGAACATCGTGCAGTACCTGGTGCTCTGGCTGCTCTACCTGGGCCGCCTGCTGCTGTTCCCGCGGCGTTTCTTCGGTGACCTGACCGACCACCTGCGCGGGCCGGGCTTCTTCACCATGGTGGCAGCCACCGGCGTGCTCGGTGCCCAGGTTGTACGCGTGGTCGCGGACTACCGCAGCGCGCTGCTGCTGTGGCTGCTGGCCCTTGCGCTGTGGTGCGCACTGACCTACGCCATCTTCCTGGCGCTCACCGTGAAGGAGCACAAGCCGCCGCTGGAGAAAGGCCTCAGCGGCGCCTGGCTGCTGGCGGTGGTGGCGACCCAGTCGATCGCGGTGCTCGGTGCCTTGCTGGCGGCGCACGCGCCGCAGCCGTTCCGGCTCGAACTGCACTTCCTGGCGCTGTCGATGTGGCTGATCGGCGGCATGCTCTACATCTGGATGATGTCGCTGATCTTCTACCGCTACACGTTCTTTCGCTTCGAGCCGAGCGACCTGTCGCCGCCCTACTGGATCAACATGGGCGCGATGGCGATCTCCACGCTGGCCGGCTCGCTGCTGATCCTCAACGCGCCGCAGGCGCCGTTCCTGACCAGCGTACTGCCGTTCATCAAGGGATTCACGATCTTCTACTGGGTGACCGGGACCTGGTGGATCCCGATGCTGATGCTGCTGTTCATCTGGCGCCACGGCTGGCGGCGCTTCCCGCTGCGCTACGACCCGCTGTACTGGGGCGCGGTGTTCCCGCTCGGCATGTACGCCGCCAGCACCGACCAGATGCTGCACGCGATGCAGCTCGAATGGCTGGACTTCCTGCCCGCCACCTTCTTCCCGCTCGCCCTGCTCGCCTGGACACTGACCTTCCTGGGTCTGCTGCACAACCTCGCGCGACGGCTGCGGGTCGCACTGGCCGGCTGACGGACCCCCGATGCGAGGCGCGGCAGTCGATGGCATGACGTGCGTGCGGCTGCGCTACCGGCCGCCGCTCGATGCCGCGGCGCTGGGCGCGTTTTTCCAGCAGCGTCGCATCGAGGGGGTCGAACGGGTGCAACGGCACGAAGACGGGCGCGGCTTCACCTTCACCCGCACGCTGGCACTGCACGCCGGCGGGCGACGATGCACCGGCTGGCTGTGCGCACAGGTCGAACCATCGCACTGCCAGGTCGCGCTGTGCTTCAGCGCGGGCCTGCGGCCGCACGAGCAACTGCTGGTGCAGCGGGTGCGCGACTGGCTCGACCTCGACGCCGACCCGCACGCCATCCACCAGGTCCTGGCTGCGGACTTCCCGCACGGCAAAGGGCTGCGCGTGCCCGGAACACTGGACGGTTTCGAACTCGCCGTGCGCGCCGTGCTGGGCCAACAGATCACGGTGGCGGCCGCCCGCACGCTCGCGCAACGGCTGGCCGCGCGCTTCGGCGAACCCATCGCCACCCCGCACGCCGGGCTCGATCGCCTGTTTCCGGACGCCACCCGCCTGGTCGGGGCCGACGCCGATGCGCTGGGCGCGCTCGGCATCGTGCGCCAGCGCCAGCGCGCGCTGCAGGCGCTGGCGCACGCGGTGATCGAAGACGGCCTGCGGCTCGAGCCCGCAGGCGACGTGGCCGCCACCATGGAGCGGCTCACCGCGCTGCCGGGTATCGGCCCGTGGACCGCCCACTACATCGCGCTGCGCGCGCTGCGCTGGAGCGACGCGTTCCCGGCCGCAGACGTCGCGCTGCAAAAGGCGCTCGGCGTGCGCGACGGCCCGCATCCGGCACGCGCCGCCGAGGCACGGTCCGAGGTGTGGCGCCCCTGGCGCAGCTACGCCGTGCTGCGTGCCTGGCATGGGGCGTCGAACACTCCCGAAGGAACTTGACTCCGGCCGCCGGCAGGCATGGCCCGCACCCACCATGAGAAACCACCCAGCCCTCGAATTCACCGCGCTGGCCGCCATCTGGGGCTCCTCGTTCCTGTTCATGCGCCTGGGCGCAGCCGAGTTCGGCGTGATCGTGACCGCCGGCGGCCGGGTCGCGATCGCCTCGGCCATGCTGCTGCCGCTGCTGTGGCTCAGCGGCCACGGGCGCGTGCTGCTGCGCCACGCGCCACTGCTGCTGTTCAACGGCGTGATCAACTCGGCGCTGCCGTTCGTGCTGTTCGCCTATGCGGTGATGCACATCGACACCGGACTGGCGGGCATCCTCAACGCCAGCGCGCCCTTGTTCGGTGCCGTGATCGCACGCTTCTGGCTGCACGACCGCCTGTCGCTGCCACGCGTCGCCGGCCTGCTGATCGGCTTTGCCGGCGTGGCCCTGCTGGCGGCGGACAAGGCCCGCTTCGATGCCGGCGGCACCGGCTGGGCCGTGCTCGCCTGCCTGGGCGCGACGTTCTGCTACGGCTATGCCGCCAGCTATACCAAGCGCTACCTCGATGGCGTGCATCCGCTCGCGGTCGCAACCGGCAGCCAGTTGGGCGCCGCGCTCGCGCTGGCGCTGCCAATGGTCTGGTGGTGGCCCGCGCACACCCCCGACGCCGGTTCCTGGCTGGCGCTGCTGGCGCTCGGCGTCCTGTGCTCGGGCGTCGCGTACGTACTGTATTTCCGTCTCATCGACGGGCTCGGCCCGGCACGCGCCATCACCGTCACCTTCCTGATCCCGGTGTTCGCGGTGCTGTACGGCAGCGCGCTGCTCGGCGAAGCGCTGACGCCCTGGATGCTGCTGTGCGGCGCCATCGTGGTCGTCGGGACGGCGCTGGCCATTGGCGTGCTGCCACTGCGCGCCAGCGCAGCACGGGTGCGGGCACGCTGAGCGCCTGCCCGAGGCGCCCCCCCAGGACGCTCACTTGCGCCAGAACTCCGGCACGAACAACA
>JBDHRZ010000207.1:0-5705 GCA_039807845.1 Rhodoferax sp. | reverse complement strand
GCTGTTGCTGGCGCTGCCGCTGTGGCGCGCCTGGCGCGCCCGCTGAGAGCGCACTGCGCGGCAAGGAGAATGCCCGGCTTCAGCGGGGCTCGGTGGCCGTGCGCATCTCTCGGGGCACCAGGTCCTTGAGGTTGCCGATTGCCTGCGCCGAGCGCACCTGCGCGAGCGGCAGGGTTTGGACTGGCCCATCTGCCACCCGGCGATAGTCCAGTTGCCAGCCGTCGGTGCGCAGTCGCAGGCCGGTGGGCAGGACGGTTTCGCCTTCGTCCGCCAGGCCTGCGGCCCACAGGCGGACCGGCGCATCGAGCATGAGCGCCGGGCCAATCACGCGCAGCGCGGCCTGCGCCTGGCTGCTTGGGCGTGGCAGGTCCACGCTGATCTTCTCGTGCAGCCCGTGGCCCCGGTTCTCGCGCTTTGCCTGGGCCTGCTTGAGCGGATTGCCGAACTGGCGCCGGTAGTAGGCCGCCGCACCCGGGTCCACGGCAGCGGCGACCTGGAGCACGGTCAGCATGCCATAGGTGTGGTCCGCCTCCATCCACGTCCCGGGCAGGATGAAGCGCGCGCCTGGCCCTCGCTCCTGCCCCAGCCGGTAGGTTTCGTCGGCGGCGTCCCATGCCAACGGTGCGTGCAAGCGGTCGCGCAGTAGTTCGAAGTCCCGGAACACGGTGGCGCGGCTCACTTCGAGTTCCTCCATCAGGCTGCGCACGCTGACGCGCGCGCCTTCATTGAGTCGGCGGCAGATGTGGAACAGGCGCTCGGCTTGCGGCATGTGGGTGGTGCGGTGTCCGCGGGTAGGAGTGCGGAGCTTACCGCGCCGCGCTTGTACAGGATGAGACTGCGGGCTTCGTGGAGAGTATCGTGCGGTGCAAGAAGGCACGAACACGAAACCCATCGAATTCAACCGAGGCGATACTGCCGCCCGATCTGCTGCTGCCCTCACGGGCGTTGCTGCCGCCCGAAGTGCTGCTGCTGCCACGGGTACCGCCGGCGCCGTCGTATAGTGGGTGCCCCGTTGCGGAGCCACAGGCCATGACATCAGCGTCCGATCCGATTGCCATGCGTGCGGCAGACGTCGCACCGCGCGCAGCAAGGACGAACTACCCCGAACCCTTTGCCTCGCGCGTGCAGGGGCGCACCAAACGCATGCTGGGTGCGGCGTTCGGGCTTGCCAACTTCGGCGTCAACCTCACCACGCTGGCCCCGGGCGCGATATCGGCGCTGCGCCACTGCCACCGCCGCCAGGACGAATTCGTCTACATCCTGCAGGGCCACCCGGTACTGCGCACCGACGGGGGCGACACGCCGCTTGCGCCGGGCATGTGCGCCGGCTTTCGGGCCGGCAGTGGCGACGCGCACCAGTTGCTCAACCCGACCGAGCAGGACGTGGTCTACCTCGAGATCGGCGACCGCACGGCAGGTGACTCGGTCGTCTACCCGGATGACGACCTGCTGGCGACCTTGGTGCAGGGGAAGTGGGTGTTTTCACGCAAGGACGGTCGCCCATACTGAGTCCCGAGGCAAAGCGGGGCGTCGAGCCTGGGTTGGCGCACGCCCCGGGTCATTTCGCGGCATCAAGCCTTTGGGGTATGCTCGGGTCCAATAGAACAAGGAGAAGGCGATGACCCCACGCCAGCGCATCCAGGCCGTACTCGATGGCAAGGTTCCGGACCGGGTTCCCGTCAGCGTGTGGCTGCACAACTTCGCCGAGGAGTCGAGCGCCAGGGCGCTGGCCGACGAGACGCTGCGCCTGCAGGCGCGCCACCAGTTCGATTTCCTCAAACCCCAATCGCGCGCGCATTGTTTTGCCCAGATGTGGGGCCAGCGGCTGGCTCCGGCGCGTGGACCGGCGGACTGGCCGGTGGTGGAACAGCACGCCGTCCAGAGCAGCGCGGATCTCGCGCAGATCCAGGCCGTCTCGATCGACGGTGCGCTGTCGGAGCAGGTGGATGCGATGCGTCTGGTGCGCCGTGGCGTGGGCGACGACGTGCCGATCGTGGCCACGGTCTTCGCGCCAATGATGTGCCTTACGCTGATGCATGCCGGCGGCGCACCGGCCGCGCTCGCACTGCAGCGTGAGGCACCGAAGGCGCTCGAGCGTGCGCTTGGCGCAATGACGGAGACGTTGGCGGATTTCGCGCGGCAGGCGGTCGACGCCGGCTGCGACGGGGTCTTCTATGCCACGACGACCTGCAACCGGAACCAGATTTCGCACGAAGAGTACGAACGCTTCCACGCGCCGTTCGATGCCAGGATCATGCAGGCCGCCTCCGGCGGCTGGATGAACATCCTGCACGTGTGCGGGGGGGCAATCCAGGTCGACTGGTTCACCGACATCTCCTTTCCCATCGTCAGCTGGGCCACGACGCCAGGCAATCCCGGCCTTGCGCAGATGCAGCAGAAGACGGGCAAGGTGGTGCTCGGCGGCGCCCCGGGCAAGCCGCAGTTCGCGCAGATGACGCAGGAGGCAATCCGTCGCCACGTGCGCAGTTCGCTGGACGAGCAACGGGGCCACAGGCACATGCTCGGGCCGGACTGCTCGATCAATCCCGGCTCGCCGAGCGAACTGATCCAGTGCGTGGTCGACGAGGTGCGCGCCTGGAAGCCGGCGGCGGCATAGTTATTCCACGAATCCTGCGCCGCGGGCCTTCCCATGCTGGTCTACTTGAGCAAGCGGCTGGGTTACGCTGTCATTTCGCTGGCGATCCTGGTGCTGACTGTCCTTGCGCTCACGCGCCTGGGGGGTGATCCGGCCCTGATGATGGTCGAGCCGGGTGCCAGCCAGGCCGACATCGACGCGGTGCGCTTGCGCTTCGGCCTGGATCAGCCGTTCTGGATCCAGTACTTCCAGTTCATCCGCTCGGCGCTGCAGGGCAACCTGGGGCAATCGATCTACTACCAGACACCGGTGATCGAGCTGTACCTGGACCGGTTGCCTGCCTCGCTGCTGCTTGCCGGCGTGGCGTTCGCCTGGTCGGTCGTGCTCGGCGTCGGAGCGGGCATCATCTCGGCCGTCTATCCGAACCGCTTCTGGGACCGCATCAGCCGTTTCCTGGCGCTGATCGGGATGGCGATGCCCTCGTTCTGGATGGGCATGCTGCTGATCATCCTGTTCGCCGTGAAGCTCGACTGGCTGCCTTCCTCGGGCGAAGGCACCTGGAAGCATCTGCTGATGCCCGCGCTCACGCTCGGCGGCTACTCCGCCGCCTCGCACATGCGCATCACGCGCTCCGCGATGCTGGAGGTGCTCGGGTCGGACTACGTGCGCCTGGCACGCCTCAAGGGGCTGCCGGAGTGGATGGTGATCCTGCGGCACGCGCTCAAGGGTGCACTGGTCCCGGTGGTCACGCTGGCGGCGATCAACATCGTGACCATGATCAACGCGGCGGTGGTGGTGGAGACCGTGTTTGCCTGGCCCGGCATCGGGCGGCTGCTGTTCGAGGCGATCTCGTTTCGCGACATTCCCGTGGTGCAGGTCGTGGTGTTGCTCGCCGGCGTGATGATCGTATTCATCAACCTCGCGACCGATCTGCTGTACGCAGTGATCGATCCGCGTATCCGCGCAACCGGGTGATGCCATGAGCGAAGTGCAGGAAGGCGCCACCCTCGCCACGCCCAGGCTCAGGCAGACCAGCACGGCAGAGAGCTGGCCGGTGTTTGCGATCGCCGTGCTCGTGGTGTTCGTGCTGGCGGCGCTGCTGGGCTCCTGGATCACGCCGCACAACGCCGAACTGGGCTCGCTCGCCGATCGTCTGAAGCCTCCGGCGTGGGTCGAGGGGGGGTCGATGCGCTTCATCCTGGGCACCGACAACCTCGGGCGCGACGTGCTCTCGCGCCTGATCATGGGCTCGCGCATATCGCTCGTCGTTGGCGTTGCCGCGGTGCTGGTCGCGGGTGCGATCGGCACCGTGCTCGGCCTGCTGGCCGGTTATCTCGGCGGCTGGGTGGACCAGCTCATCATGCGCATCGTCGATGCCTGGATGGCGCTGCCGAGCCTGGTATTTGCGATCTTCCTTGCCGCCCTGGTCGGACCGAGCGAACTCAACATCGTGCTGATCCTGGGCGGGGTGTACTGGACGCGCTACGCGCGCATCGTACGCGGCGAGGTGCTGTCGCTGCGCGAGCGCGACTTCGTGCGACTGGCGGTCGTCTGCGGCTGTTCGCCGCGGCGCATCATGCTGCGCCACCTGCTGCCCAACGTCATCAACACGGTGGTGGTGCTCGCAACCCTGATGCTGGGGATGGTGGTGATCGTCGAGGCTTCGCTGTCCTTTCTGGGCGTTGGCGTGCCGCCGCCCAAACCCGCCTGGGGCCTGATGCTCTCCGATGGCAAGAACGGCCTGCTGGCCGGCCAGTGGTGGCTCACGGTGTTCCCGGGGCTGGCCATCATGCTGCTGGTGCTGGCGGCCAGCCTGCTGGGCGACTGGCTGCGCGACCGGCTCGATCCGAAGCTGCAAAGACGCCGATGAACGACGCGACGAATACCGACCTGTTGCAGGTCAGCGACCTGGTCGTCGGCTACGCGCTGGGGGGGGGCCGGGGCGTCGCCCGGGTGCTCGATGGCGTGAACTTCTCGCTTGCCAAGGGTGACAGCCTCGGCGTGGTCGGCGAGTCGGGTTCGGGCAAGAGCACGCTTGCTGCGGCGCTCACGCGCCTGCCGCAGTCCGGGTTGAGCATTCTGGGCGGATCGATCCGCTTCGATGGTCGGGACTTGCTGCAACTGGACGAAAGTGAGATGCGCAAACTGCGCGGCGAGCGCATCGCCACCATCCTGCAGGATCCGCTGCACTCGCTGAACCCTCTGCTGACCATTGGCCTGCAGATTGCCGAGACCCCGATGGTGCACGAAGGCCTGCCCAGGCAGGCGGCCTGGCAGCGCGCGCGCGATCTGCTCGCCGGCGTGCGCATTCCCAACCCGCAGGCGCGCGTGCGTGAATACCCGCACCAACTCTCCGGCGGCATGCGCCAGCGCGTGGCCGGTGCCATCGCGCTGTCGTGCTCGCCGCAACTGCTGCTGGCCGACGAGCCGACGACGGCGCTCGATCCGACGGTGCAGGTGCAATACCTGCAGTTGCTCAAGGACCTGCAGCGTGAACACGGATTTGCGTTGATCCTGATCACGCACGACCTCGGGGTGGTCGAGCGCGTGTGCGACCGTGTCGCCGTGATGTACGCGGGGCGCATCGTCGAACTCGGTGCCACCGCCGAGGTGTTCGAGAATCCGCGCCATCCGTACACCCAGGCGTTGCTGGCGTCGCTGCCCAGCGACAAGGGCCGCGCCGGGTCGCTGCCGGTGATTGCGGGGCAGCCTCCGGACCCTGCCTCGCCTCCGGGCGGGTGTGCGTTCCATCCACGCTGCACCAAGGTGATGGCGCGCTGCCGGATCGAGCGCCCGCCGCAAACGCATCCTCTGCCAGGGCGCATGAACGCCTGCTGGCTCGACGTGGAGGCGGCCCATGCGCGTTGATCCGGTTGGCGGCGCTGCACCGCTGTTGCAGACCGAGACGGTGCAGAAGCACTATGTCGGTACCTGGCGACTGCGCGCTCCGCGGCGCGTCGTGCACGCGGTCGATGGCATCACGCTCAGCGTGATGCCGGGCAAGACGCTGGGCATCGTCGGCGAATCCGGTTGCGGCAAGTCGACCATGGCGCAGCTTCTGCTCAAGCTCGAGCCACCCACCGGCGGCAAGGTGCTGTTTGATGGCAGC
>JBDHRZ010000206.1:0-5711 GCA_039807845.1 Rhodoferax sp. | reverse complement strand
CGCTGCACGGCGGCTCGCAGTGGCGCGGTGCGGATGCGCGCCTCGGCCCGGTCACGGCGTTCGTCGCGACGCGTTGGCACGGATGCGGCCAGTGCAGCTGTCTCCCCGGCGGCGGTCGACTTCAGCACCAGGCGTGCGTAGTCGTCCAGGTCACCCTCGTAGTCCTGCACGCGCCCTCCGCCGACGAGCAGCAGGGTGTCGCAGCAGGCGCGGATCAGCGCGCGGTCGTGCGCCACCAGCACCACGGCGCCCTCGAAATCGTTGAGGGCCTCGGTCAGCGCCTCGCGCATGTCGAGATCGAGGTGGTTGGTCGGTTCGTCCAGCAGCAGCAGGTTGGGGCGCCGGTAGACGGACAGCGCGAGGCACAGGCGCGCCTTCTCGCCGCCGGAGAACGGGGCGATCGGCTCCAGGGCCCGATCACCGGCGAAGCCGAAGCCGCCGAGGAAATCCCGCGCGGCCTGCTCGCCCAGGGCGCCATCGAGGCGCTTGAGGTGGTCCACTGCCGTGGACGCCGGGTCGAGCTGCTCCAATTGGTGCTGGGCGAAGTAGCCGATGGCCAGGCCCTTGGCCTCGACGCGTGCGCCCGCCTGCGGCGCGAGCTGACCGGCCAGGAGCTTGATCAGGGTGGACTTGCCGGCCCCGTTGGCGCCGAGCAGCGCGATCCGATCTCCCGGCGCCAGCGACAGCTTCAGGCCATCGAGCACACGGTGCTCGCCGTAGCCGGCCGCGACGCGGTCCAGCGCCAGGAGCGGATGCGGGAGGGCCTCGGGCGGGCGGAACGCGAAGCGGATCGAGGCTTCGGCCAGCACGGGGGCCAGCTCCACCATGCGCTCCAGCGCCTTGACCCGGCTCTGCGCCTGGCGCGCCTTGCTGGCCTTGGCCTTGAAGCGGTCGATGAACGCCTGCAGGTGGGCGCGCTCGCGCTGCTGCTTGTCCAGCGCGATCTGCTGCTGCACGAGGCGCTCGGCGCGCTTGCGCTCGAAACCCGACAGCGTGCCCGCGAACAGTTCGACCCGCTCGTTGGCGATGTGCAGGACATGGTCCACGACGTTGTCGAGGAACTCGCGGTCGTGGGAGATGAGCAGCAGGGTGCCCGCGTAGCGCCGCAGCCAACCCTCCAGCCAGACGACCGCATCGAGGTCGAGGTGGTTGGTCGGCTCGTCCAGCAGCAGCAGGTCGGAGCGGCACATCAGCGCCTGGCCGAGGTTCAGCCGCATGCGCCAGCCGCCGGAGAACTCGCCCACCGCGCGCGTCGCATCGGTCGGCGCGAATCCCAGGCCGTGCAGCAGCTCCGCCGCGCGGGCGCGGGCGGCATACCCCCCCACCGCGCCGAGGCGCTCGTGCGCCTCGGCGATCGCCGGGGCATCGTGCGCCGCCTCGGCGCGCGCCAGTTCGGCCTCGACGCGACGGTACTCCGCGTCCCCGTCCAGCACGTAGTCCAGGGCGCTGCGCGCCAGCGCCGGAGTCTCCTGACGCACGTGCGCCATGACCCAGTCGCGCGGCCGCGTGAATTCGCCTGCGTCGACCGCCAGTTCGCCGGCAACGAGAGCGAACAGGCTGGACTTGCCCGTCCCGTTACGCCCTGCCACGCCGACGCGCCAGCCGGCATGCAACTGCAGGCTGGCTTCGGAAAACAGCAACTTGGGGCCGCGCCGCAGGGCGACCGCTTGGAATCTGAGCATCTGCCCAGTGTAGCCGCCGGGTCGGGAACTGTGACCGTGTCCCGTGGTCCATGGGCGCCTGACGGCGGGCAAAAGGGGGGGGCTACCGCCCCCGAATTGCCGGTTTGCCTTCACCTTGGGGCATCGCCACAATACGCCGCCCCGCTGCGCCTTGCGGCCTCCGGGCCGCATACACACTCTTCCAGGAGCATTGAATGAGCCAGTTTTTCAAGAAGACCCTGACCGCCGCCGCCATCGTGTCGGCGCTGGCCGCCGGCAGCGCCTTCGGCGACGAGCCCAAGGCCAAGCCGGCCGCGCCTGCCGCGGCAGCGCCGGCCAGCTCGGTCAAGGCCGACAAGCACAACATCAGCTACATGGTCGGCATGGACGTGGGCCGCAGCCTGTCGCAGATCAAGGACGAGATCGATCTCGCCGTGGTTTACCAGGCCATGCAGGCCACCATCGCCGGCGGCAAGACCGAGCTGTCGCAGGAAGACGCGCAGTCGGTGCGCAATGAGTTCATGCAGAAGCTCCAGGCCAAGCGAGCGGCCGAAGAGAAGGCGAAGGCCGAGACCAACAAGAAGCAGGGCGACGAGTTCCTGGCCAAGAAGAAGGCCGACAAGAACGTCAAGTGGACCGAGTCCGGCCTCGGCTACGAGGTGGTCAAGGCGGGCAATGGGCCCAAGCCCAAGGCCACCGACACGGTGGAAGTGCACTACACCGGCACCCTTATCGATGGCACCAAGTTCGACAGCTCGGTCGACCGCGGCCAGCCGGCCAGCTTCCCGCTCAATGGCGTGATCCCCGGCTGGACCGAAGGTCTGCAGCTGATGCCGGTCGGCTCGAAGTACAAGTTCTACATTCCGTCGAACCTGGCCTATGGCGAGCACGGCCCCGGCCCCATCGGACCCAATGCCACGCTGATCTTCGATGTCGAACTGCTCAAGATCATGCCGCCGGCGTCCGACAAGCCGGCCGACGGCGCCAAGCCGGCCGAGAAGAAGTAAGACCCGACCACGCGCATCGCGCGAGGTCCCCGGGGCACGGCGATTCCTTCGCCGTGCCCTTTGTTTTTTCCGCGCGGTAGAATCTCCGCTTTCGCGGAGGCGCTTGCTCCGCCATCGCAGGAACGCGCATGAACGTCACGATCTTCGGCACCGGCTACGTCGGCCTGGTCACCGGCACCTGTCTTGCTGAGATGGGCAACGATGTGGTTTGCGTCGACGTCGACGCCGCCAAGGTCGAGCGCCTGAACCGCGGCGAGATACCGATTTTCGAGCCGGGACTGGACGAGCTGGTGGAAGGCAACCGTGCCGCCGGGCGCCTGCGCTTCACGACCGAGGCCGCGCCGGCGATCGCCCACGGCGACATCGTCTTCATCGCCGTCGGCACGCCGCCGGACGAAGACGGCAGCGCCGACCTGCGCCACGTGCTGGCCGTGGCCACCACGATCGGTCGCCACATCGGCGGGTACACTGTCGTCGTCAACAAGTCCACCGTGCCGGTGGGCACCGCCGATCGTGTGCGGGCGGCGATCGCGCAGCAACTCGCCGAGCGCGGCGCCGACATTGCCTTTGACGTGGTATCCAACCCCGAATTTCTGAAGGAAGGCGATGCCGTCAATGACTGCATGCGCCCTGACCGCATCGTCGTCGGCAGCGACAGCCCGCGGGCCATCGCGCTGCTGCGCGACCTGTACGCCCCGTTCAATCGCAACCACGAGCGCCTGGTCCTCATGGACCTGCGCTCGGCCGAGCTGACGAAGTACGCGGCGAACGCCATGCTGGCGACGAAGATCAGCTTCATGAACGAGATGGCCAACATTGCCGAGCGTGTCGGCGCCGACATCGAGCTGGTGCGCCACGGCATCGGCTCCGACCCGCGCATCGGCTACCACTTCATCTATCCGGGGGCCGGCTACGGCGGCTCGTGCTTCCCCAAGGACGTGCAGGCGCTGGAACGGACCGCGCGGGCCCACGGCTATGAGGCGCGTCTGCTGACGGCGGTCGAAGGGGTCAATGATGCACAGAAGGGCAAGCTGTTCGATCTGCTGCGGCAGCACTTCTCCGGCGGGCTGACGGGACGAACGATCGCGCTCTGGGGCCTTGCCTTCAAGCCCAATACCGACGATATGCGCGAGGCGCCGAGCCGCCGCCTGCTCGAGCAACTGTGGCAGGCCGGCGCGCGCGTGCGCGCCTTTGATCCGGAGGCGCGTGCGGAGACGGCGCGGATCTACGGGCAGCGCGACGATCTGTTCCTCTGCGAGGACGCCTACGCCGCCCTCGACGGCGCGGATGCCCTGGTGCTCGTGACCGAATGGAAGGCGTTCCGCAGCCCGGACTTCAAGCGCATAGCCCGGACGCTGCGGACGCCGGTGCTGTTCGACGGCCGCAACATCTACGAGCCGCGCGTTGTGGAAGCGGCGGGCCTGGCGTACTACGGCATCGGCCGCGGGCGCAGCGTCCTGCGGGCGCCGGGCTGAGCCGATGCGGACCACGAGCGGTTTGGCAGCGTCCGGGCGCGCGGGCGGGAGCAGGGCATGAAGCGCGCGCTGGTGACCGGCATCACGGGCCAGGATGGCGCCTATCTGGCCGAACTGCTGCTGGCCAAGGGTTACGAGGTGCACGGCCTGAAGCGGCGCGCGTCCTCGTTCAACACCGAACGCATCGATCACCTCTACCACGAGCGCGACGAGGCCGGACCGGGCGTGGTCCTGCACTACGGCGACCTCACCGACTCGCAAAGCGTCATCCGCACGATCGAACTCGTGCAGCCGGATGAGATCTACAACCTCGGCGCGCAGAGCCACGTGGCGGTGTCCTTCGTCGAACCGGAATACACGGCGAACGTCGATGCCCTCGGTACCCTGCGCGTGCTGGAAGCGGTGCGCATGCTCGGTCTGGGGGCGCGCTGCCGCGTCTACCAGGCATCCACCTCCGAGCTTTTCGGCCAGGCGACGCAGTCACCGCAGCACGAGGGCACCCCCTTCCATCCGCGTTCGCCCTACGGCGTGTCCAAGCTGTTCGCCTACTGGATCACGGTGAACTACCGCGAGGCCTACGGCCTGTACGCGTGCAATGGCATCCTCTTCAACCACGAGTCACCGATCCGCGGCGAGACCTTCGTCACGCGCAAGATCACGCGCGGCCTGGCCCGCGTGTGCACCGGTCTGCAGCACTGCCTCTACCTGGGCAACCTCGACGCCCGCCGCGATTGGGGGCACGCGCGCGACTACGTCGACGCGATGTGGCGCATGCTGCAGCAGGAGGCCCCGGGCGATTACGTGATCGCCTCGGGCCGGCAGCACACGGTGCGCGACTTCGTGCGCGTCGCTGCCGCCGAGATGGGTCTCACCCTCGACTTCCATGGCGCGGGTGTGCAGGAGTACGCCAGTATTGCCGCGCTCGACGCGCGCCACGCCGACCGGCTGCGCGTCGGCGACGTCGTGGTGCGCGTGGATCCGCAGTATTTCCGTCCAGCCGAAGTCGACACCTTGTGCGGCGATGCAGCGCTGGCGCGTACCCGCCTGGGCTGGCAAGCGCAGACCTCCTTCGACGCGCTGGTACGCGAAATGGCGCTGGCCGATCTCAAGCTCGCCGAGCGCGAGGCACAGGGTCTGCTCGGTGCCCGCCACGGGCGCCACCTCGTGTCCCCGATGAATTAAGCTGCGGCCATGGCCACGCCCACACTGGAAGAACGCCTGACCGAGCTGGAAGTGCGCTTCGCCTTCCTCGAAGATGCCGTTGCCACGCTCAACGGCACCGTGGCCGAACACGATCGGCTGCTGCTGCACATGCGCACCGAGTTCGAACGCATGCGCCTTGAACTCGGCACCGTGCGCGTGGCCCTGGCGGACGACGTGCGCAACGAGCCTCCTCCTCCGCACTACTGAGTTCGCCTGGCATGAGCGAATCCCTGCGCGACCAGCTGCTGAAGAGCGGCCTGGTGAAGAAGTTGAAGAGCGAGCCGCGGCCAGCTGCGGCCAAGGCGGCTGCGCCTGTGCGGCCGCGCGCGGCCTCCGGCAAGACAACGCGGGCGGCGCCGGGCGAG
>JBDHRZ010000205.1:0-5738 GCA_039807845.1 Rhodoferax sp. | reverse complement strand
CCTCGTCGTCTGGCTGCAGCAGCGTGTTGATGATCAGGTGGTTGGCCTCGGCGGCTCCGGTCGTCACCAGCACGTTGTCTTCGGTGGCGCCGGGGTAGAACGCCGCGATGTTGCGCCGCAGTGCGATGGTGCCGTTGGCCTGCGGGTAGTTGAGTTCGACGTCGGCGAGTTCCTGCACGTTGCGCCCGCCGAGTGCCATCAGCTCGCCGAGCGTGAGCGGGTGCACGCCGCTCTCGGAGAGGTTGTACTCCACCACGTTTTCCCATTTGCCCATCATCCGCTCGAGGTGGAACGGTTCGAACTTCGCCATCGCTGTTTCTCCTGTTGATGAAAACCGTGTGCCGCGCCGCAGGACGACCCCGTCGCGGCGCGCATGATGCAAGCCCCCGCCAGCGCCGGGATCCAGGGTCGGCGCCGCGCGGCCTGGTCAGAGCTGGTGCGTCATGCCATTCAGTCGTGCAGCAGTGCCAGCGCCTCCGCATGGCGCGCCGGATCGCCGGCGGCCAGGATGCGCGGACCCGACTGCACGTTGATCGGCGCACCGTCCCAGTCGGTGATGATGCCGCCGGCGCCGGCCAGGATCGGCACGTAGGGCGCGAAATCGTGGATCTGCAGCGAGCTGTCGATCGAGATGTCGATGCGTCCGCTCGCGAGCAGGCCGTAGCTGAAGCAACTGCCGCCGTAGATGCGCCACTGCGTGCGCGCGCGCAGGCGCTCGAACAGCGGGCGCTCCCGGGCGTCGAAGAAGTCCGGGTTGCTGGTCGAGAGCATGGCCTGGGACAGGCTGGCGCAACTGCGCGTGCGCACATCGGTGCCGTTGCGCGTGGTCGGGCGGCCCAGCGCGCCGACCCAGCGGTCGTTGGTCATCAGGTGGTCGATGACGCCGATCACCGGCACGCCCTCGCGCAGCAGCGCGATGAGCGTGCCGAACACCGGCAGCCCGGCGACGAAGGCGGCGGTGCCGTCGATCGGATCGAGTACCCAGGCGTACTCGGCGTTCGCGTGCTGCGCGCCGTATTCCTCGCCCAGGATGCCGTGCGCGGGATACGCCTGCTCGATCATCGCGCGCAGTTCCCGCTCGATCCCCTTGTCGGTATCGGTGACGTAGCTCGAATCGGGCTTGAGTTCGACCTTCGGCCGCTCGCGCAGCGCTTGCGTCATCACCTGCCGGCTGCGATCGGCCAGCGCGAGCGCGAATGCGAGGTGGGTGTCCTGGACGCGCGGCGCGCCCGCCGTCCCGTGGTCCTGGTTGCCTGCCATGGATTTCCTTTCGTGTCGTCCTCAGTGGGTCAGTATCTGTTGCAGGAACTGCTTCGTGCGCGCGTTGCGCGCCGAGCCGAAGAATTCGCCCGGTGGCGCCTGTTCGACGATCTCGCCGGCGTCCATGAACACGACCAGGTCGGCGACCTGGCGCGCAAAGCCCATCTCGTGCGTGACCACCAGCATGGTCATGCCTTCGCGCGCCAGGTCGCCCATCACGTCGAGCACTTCCTTGATCATCTCGGGGTCGAGCGCCGACGTCGGCTCGTCGAACAGCATGATCTGCGGCTTCATGCACAGCGCGCGCGCGATCGCCACCCGCTGCTGCTGTCCGCCCGAGAGCTGGATCGGGTACTTGTCCGCCTGTTCGGGGATGCGCACCCGCGCCAGATAGTGCATCGCGATCTCGCGCGCGGCGGGCCTGGGCATCTTGCGCACCAGCCTGGGCGCGAGCATCAGGTTCTCGACCACCGTCAGGTGCGGGAACAGGTTGAACTGCTGGAACACCATGCCGATCTCAGTCTGCACGGAGCCGCTCGCCAACATGTTGCGCGTCAGTTCGACCCCGCCGACGAAGATGTGCCCGCTGTCGTGTTCCTCCAGCCGGTTGATGCAGCGGATCAGGGTCGACTTGCCCGAGCCCGAGGGCCCGCACAGCACGATCTTCTGCCCTTTGGCCACTGCGAGGCTGCAGCCCTTGAGCGCGTGGAAGCTGCCGTAGTACTTGTTCACGCCTTCGAGCCGGATGAGCGGCTCGCCGTCCGTCGAGGTCGTCATTGCATCGCTCATTTCCTGATGTACCGGTTGAAGTGTCGTTCGGCGCCACGCACGCAGAGTTGGATCACCCAGGTCAGGCACAGGTAGACGAGCGCCGCCGAAATGAAGATCTCGTAGGGTGCGAAGGTCTTGGAGACGATCGTGCGCGCCACTCCGGTGATGTCGTTCATCGCGATCAGGCTCAACAGCGCCGTTCCCTTGAGCAGGCCGATGATCTCGTTGCCGTACGCCGGCAGCGCCAGCCGGATCGCGATCGGTGTCGTGATGTGCAGAAAACGCTGGTGGCGCGACAGCCCGAGCGCGCGTCCCGCCTCGTGCAGTCGCTGGTCCACGCCCTGGATCGCCGCGCGCAGGATTTCCGCCGAATAGCCCCCGACGTTGAGCGACATGGCGATCACCGCGCACCAGAACGGCTCGCGCAGGACGGGCCAGAGCAGGCTCGCGCGCAGGGCTTCGAATTGGGACAGTCCGTAATAGATCACGAACAACTGGATCAGCATCGGCGTGCCGCGGAACACATAGCTGTAGGCCAGCGAGGGCCAGGCCAGCCAGCGGCTGCCGCTGATGCGCATCAGCGCGGCGCCGATGCCCAGCGCCGTGCCCAGCAGCAGGGACAGCAGCAGCACTTCGAGCGTGAGCACCGCACCGGTGGCGATCTTCGGCAGCGACTCGATGATCAGCATCCAGTCGAAGTTCACGGTGCCACCTCCCCCGCAGCGGGCGGGAGTGCTGTTCGCCTTGGGAACGGCCCGGCGGCGCAAGATCGAAACACCTCCGCCTGGCGGCTGCGGTGCGAGCGCCTTGGGAACGGCCCGGCGGCGCTCCATCGAAGCACCTCCGCCTGACGGCTGCGGTGCGAGCGCCTTGGGAACGGCCCGGCGGCGCTCATGGGCTTTTCACCAGGTATTTGTTCGCGCGCACTTCCAGGCGCGCGATGGTGACCACCACCAGCGAGGTGAAGCACAGGTAGATCGCCGCCACGATCAGGTACATCGAGAACGGCTTGCCGGTGAGCGAGGTGGCCATCTCCGCCGTGTAGGTGATCTCCTCGACGCCGATCACCGAGAGCAAGGCGGTGTCCTTGATGATCGAGGTCATGTGGTTGCCCAGGCCGGGCAACGCGAGCCGCCACACCTGCGGCAGCTTCACGTGCACGAAGACCTGCCACGGCGACAGGCCGAGCGCGCGCGCGGCTTCGGTCTGGCCGGCGTCGATGCCCTGCAACGCGCCCCGGAAGGTCTCCGTCGCGTAGGTGCCGACGATCAGGCTGATCGCCAGCGACCCGGCCCAGAACGGCGGGATGTCGACGAACTTGGTGGCGGGATCGACCAGTTTCGCCAGCCAGGTGAGGGTGACTGCCGAACCGAAATACAGGATCAGCACCACCAGCAGTTCCGGCGTGCCGCGGAACACCGTGGTGTAGACCGCGGCGAGGCGCTGCAGCAGCGGGCGCGTCGACAGCTTGGCCGAGGCGCCCAGCATGCCCCACACGATCGTCAGCACCAGGGCCACCGCGAACACCCGCACGATCAGCAGCGAACCCCACAGGAAGGACGTGGCCCAGGCCGACGACATGCGGACGGACGCTCAGCGCGTGTGAGGAGATGGAGCGCCGCCGCGCCGGGACGCTGCCAGGCGTGGCGCCATGCTCAGTAGATGTTGAACGGGAAATACTTGCGGCTGTAGCGCTCCAGCGAGCCGTCGTTCTTCATCGCCGTGATCGCCGCGTCGATGCGCTTGAGCAGGGCGTCGCTGCCCTTGCGCACGCCCACCCCGACGCCGATGCCAAAGTACTTCTCGTCCTTGATCTGCGGCCCGATCACCTCGTAGCCGGCACCGTCGGGCTTGCTGAGGAACTCCAGGAAGATCTTCATCGGGTTGGTCATCAGCACATCGACCCGTCCGGCCTTGAGTTCGAGGTACATCTGGGCATCGGAGTCGTAGCGCACCACTGTTGCGTCCGGCACCTTGGCCTGCATCCAGTTGTCGTAGGTCGTCGCGCGTCCGAGGCCGACCTTCAGACCCTTGAAGCCGGCCGGATTGGGCGTGCCGTCCGCGTTGAACAGCTTGTACCCCTTGTTCTTCGGCCCGACGAACTGGCCCACCGAGATGCGGTACGGGACCGAGAAGTCGATGCTCTTGCGCCGCTCGTCGGTGATCGACATGGTCGCGATGATGAGGTCGAACTTGTTGGCGAGGATGGACGGGATCAGCCCGTCGAACTTCTGGCAGACCCATTCGATCTTGAAGTTCGCGCGCTTGGCCAGGTCTTCGCCCATGTCGATCTCGTAGCCCTTGAGCACGTTGTCGGTGTCGCGGAAGCTGAACGGAAAGTAGGCGCAGTCGGTGGCGGCCTTGAGCGTTTCCTGTGCCGACGCGGGGCCCGCCGCGACGAGGGACAGTGCGAGCGCGGCAGCAGCAACCGAGAAAAATTTCTTCATGAATCGGTCCTTTCCAAGTGGGGGACGCCCCCGGGGCCGTGAAACCGGTCCTCGCGGCCCAGGGACGCTGCCGGCATGATTCCCGAGCGCCGACCGGCACGACATCCTCCTGCAGGAGGATGTCGTGCCGCGGGACTGGCGCTGGCGCGCGCGGGGAGGATGCCGCGTTGCCTGCGCCGGCAATCAGCCGCGTGCCGCGCCCGCCTCGCCCCAGCGCACGCTCCAGCCGCCGCCCAGCGCCTGGATCAGACTGATTGCCGCCTGCTGGCGCTGCAACTGCAATTGCATCAGCGTGCGGCGCGCCGAGAGCGAGGCCGCCTGCGCGGTGACCACCGCGGTGTAGGCGGAGATGCCCGCCTGGTAGCTGTTCATGATGCGCTCTTCGGCGCCGGCGGCGGCGTCGGCGGCGCTGCGCTGGTGCTCGATCTGCGTGGCCAGCGCGCCCAGCGCGGTGAGCTGGTCTTCCACCTGGGTCATGGCGTTGAGTGCGCTCTGGCGGTAGCTCGCGCTGGCGCCCTGGTGCGCCGCCACCGCCTGCGCGACGGCGGCGTCGCGCGCACCGGCGTCCAGCAGCGTCTGCGCCAGTGCCGCCCCGAGCGACCAGGTGAGGGTGGGCGCGGACACCAGGCGGGACAGGGTGGTGGCGCTGCCGCCGAGGCTGGCGCTCAGCGTCAGGCTGGGAAACCACGCAGCGCGCGCCACGCCGATGCGTGCGTTGGCCGCTGCCACGGCGCGCTCGGCGGCCGCGACGTCGGGGCGGCGCAGCAGCAGTTCGGAGGGTAGTCCGGGCGGCACCATCGGTACCTGCGCCACCCAGGGTTGCGGCGCCAGCGCAAAATCGGCCGGTGGTTGGCCGATCAGCAGCGCGATCGCGTGTTCGTAGGTGGCGCGGCTGCGCGCGAGGCCGGCACGGGTGGAGCGTGCGCTGGCCAGCGTGCTCTGCGCCTGCAGCAGGTCGGTGTGCGCGGCGACGCCCGCGGCGTAGCGGTTGCCGGTGATGGTGGCGGCGCGCTCGTAGCCGGTGATGATGCCGTCGAGCAGCACCGTCTCGGCGTCCGCCTCGCGCAGGCCGAAGTACGCCTGCGCCAGGCTGCCCTGCGCCGACAGGCGCGCTCCGGCCAGGTCAGCCTGACTGGCCTGCAGGCTGGCCGTTTGCGCGCGCACCGTCTGCTCCAGACGTCCCCAGAGGTCCGGCGCCCAGCTGGCGGCCAGGCCGAGCGCGGCCGAGCCGCCGGCGCCCGAGCGGCTGCGCTGCACGTT
>JBDHRZ010000204.1:0-5746 GCA_039807845.1 Rhodoferax sp. | reverse complement strand
TCCTGGGTACCTCCAGCACCACCGGTTCGACGATCACTGGTGCCGGATGATGCTCCTTGATCTCGACCCGCTCGCCGGTGACCACGACCTCGCGCTCGCGCGCAGCCTGCTGGCCCAGCGCGATGTCCTGCACCGCCTCGCGCTTCTTGCGGCTGGACTCGATGCGTGTGTGCAGGGCGGCGCCGATGCGCTCGGCGACGTTGCCCCAGGAGAAGCGAAACGCCAGCGCCGACCCGGCAAGGCCCAGCACGATCGCAACCAGACCCGAGCCGGTGAATCCCAGCCAGCGCAACGCCACCGGGCCAAGCCAGCTGCCGAGCACCCCGCCACTGTCACCAGGCAGACGGACATCGAGACTGTACAGGCGCGTCCATTCGAGCACGCAGCTGGCGCACAGCAACAGGACCAGTCCGAGCCAGAAGGCCGCACGCGCGTGCAGCCAGGCAGGCCGTACCGGGGCACCCTGCACCGGCGCCACACCGTGGCGCAACCAGGCCGCCAGTCCGGCCAGCCAGCTGCGCACCGCAAGTGCCACCAGCCACCAGACGGAAAAACCGAACAGGAAGTAGCTCGCGTCGGCGATCCAGGCGCCAAGGCGGCCCGCCCGGTTGAGCGTCGGGCCGCCCTGGCCCGAGGTCGACCATGCCGCATCGGCCTGCGCGTAACTGAACAGGGCCAGCAGCCAGAATGCAAGCAGCAGCACGCCGGCCAGCAGGGCCAGTTCGGCGGCAAAACGGCCGAGCCCGGTGGTCGGGGCTTCGGCCGCAGGCGGCGGCGACTTGCTGCGTCTGGGGCTGGTCAGGGTATCGAGGGAATACGTCATGCATCGATCGTTGGAAGCAGGGCCGCCCGAGGCCGGGCGCCCGGGGCCAGGCCCGCTCAGCGGGGCTTGAGCCGGCGGTCCTTGACGACGAGGCTGCCGTCCTCGCGCGTTTCGATGAACCCCTGTTCCTCGAAATCCTTCATGACCCGGCTCACCATCTCGCGCGACGCACCGACCATCTTGGCGATGTCCTGGCGCGAAATCTTCTCACGGATCACGCGCACCCGGTTCTCGTCTGCCGGCGCCATGTCCATCAGCGCGTTGGCGACGCGACCGTAGACGTTCATCAGGGCGAGCGACTCGATCTTGCGGTCGGCACTGCGCAGGCGCTGCACCAACCCCCTGAGCACTGCCGCCATGGTGGTGGTGTTCTCGGACAGGCAACGGTTGAATTCGGCACCGTCGAGCACCAGCGCGTCGGTCTGCACCTCCGCCTCGACCGACGCCGAATGCGGTTCCTGGTCGATCAGGCTCATCTCGCCGACATAGTCTCCCGGGTGCATGGTCGCCAGGATGACTTCCCGGTCGCGGCTGTCTGTGACCACCACCCGGACCCGCCCGGCCAGCAGGATGTACAGCGATTCGCAGCGCTTGCCCTGCTCGACCAGGAACTCACCGCGCTTGAAACGCCGCTTCTGGATCGCGCCGGCCAACGACTCGGCCTGCGACGGCGTGAGCATGGCGAACAAGGGAACCCGTCGTATCAGATCGAGATTGGTCAACATCGACATCCGTGCTTCCTTCCGGGAAAAAGTCCTCTTCCTACAATCGCGCTGATGCTAGGCTCGTATTGTGCTTTATTCCGCCCGCGCACCAGGCAGCGACCTGTATGGGTGCGCCCGAGACATTCCACTTCCCTTCCGATTTGCCCTGCTCCATGACCGATATCCGACACGCGCGCGTGCTGATCCTGGGATCCGGCCCCGCCGGCTACACGGCAGCGGTCTACGCCGCACGCGCCAACCTCGCGCCGGTACTGATCACCGGCATCGCCCAGGGCGGCCAGCTGATGACCACCACCGACGTGGACAACTGGCCCGCCGATGTCGACGGCGTGCAGGGGCCGGAGCTGATGCAGCGCTTCCTGGACCACGCGAAGCGGTTCGGCACCGAGATCGTGTTCGACCACGTGAACCGGGTCGACCTGACGACGCGCCCGTTGCGCCTGGACGGGGACAGCGGCAGCTACAGCTGCGACGCCTTGATCATCGCCACCGGCGCGTCTGCCAAGTACCTGGGCCTGCCGTCGGAGGCGGCCTTCATGGGCAAGGGGGTCTCTGGATGCGCCACCTGCGACGGGTTCTTCTATCGCAACCAGGTGTGCTGTGTGGTCGGCGGCGGGAACACCGCGGTCGAAGAGGCGCTGTACCTGTCGAACATCGCCAGCAAGGTGTATCTCATCCACCGGCGCGACACCTTCAAGGCCGAGCCGATCATGGTCGACCGGTTGATGGAGAAGGTCGCTGCCGGCCGGATCGAACTCAAGACCCATCGCACGCTCGACGAGGTGCTCGGCGACGCCTCGGGCGTCAATGGCGTGCGCCTCCGGAGCACGCTCGACGGATCGCTGGAAGAACTCGCACTCACCGGATGCTTCATCGCGATCGGGCATGCGCCCAATACCGCCATCTTCGAGGGCCAGCTCGACATGGCCGGCGGCTACATCGTGACCCGCTCCGGGCTCGAAGGCATGGCGACCTCGACCAGCGTGCCGGGCGTCTTCGCCGCCGGCGACGTGCAGGACCACATCTATCGCCAGGCCATCACCAGTGCCGCGTCCGGCTGCATGGCGGCGCTGGACGCGCAACGATTCCTCGAGCAGGGATGACGCGCGAAAGCGTGCCGCACCGGACGGCACGCTCGGCTCCACATGGGTCATGGCACGACATGGCTCCCACGGACCCGCACGGTTCACGCTGCGCTGCCGCGCGCGGTTTGCTGGCTATAATCCGACGCTTTCCCGAAACTGTCCCGGCAACGGGTCGTTGCGGCGAAATCCCAGGGCCAGCCCCCTTTCCCGGGCCCGGCCCGCTACCGCCAGACCGATCGCGATGGCGAGGTGCGGCGAATGCCGTTAACGAATGTGCAACCCGCGCGGTTGCGCAGACTGATGGAGTGTCCACATGGCACGCGTATGTGAAGTCACGGGCAAGCGCCCGATGGTCGGGAACAACGTTTCCCACGCAAACAACAAGACCAAGCGCCGGTTCCTGCCCAACCTGCAGTACCGCCGCTTCTGGGTCGAGTCGGAAAACCGCTGGGTGCGGCTGCGGGTCTCCAGCGCCGCCCTGCGCCTGATCGACAAGAACGGCATCGAGTCCGTGCTGGCCGACATGCGGGCCCGCGGACAGGCCTGACACGCACCCACCTGACGGAAGGAACACACCATGGCCACCAAAGGCACGCGCGAGAAGATCAAGCTCGAATCCACCGCCGGGACCGGGCACTTCTACACCACCAGCAAGAACAAGAAGACGATGCCGGAGAAGATGCTGATCAAGAAGTTCGACCCGAAGGCGCGCAAGCACGTCGACTACAAGGAAATCAAGCTCAAGTGAGGCGCCTCGGCAGCCCATGAAAAAGGCCCGGTCATCCGGGCCTTTTTCATGGGCGTGGATGAGCGCCGTGCGGGGGCTTCATGTCCGTGGCGAAGCGCAGGCCCGCCGTCTCACGTGGAGGAGGAACCTGGCGATTTGGCCACGGCCGACCATGCACGACACGGGGCCGGCGCGGCATCGTGCCCGTCGCTCAGGCACGCGCAGCGCGCAGCTTCAGCGAGAACTCGCGCAAGGCAGTGATCCCGCTGCTCTCGGCGCGGTGGCACCAGGCCTGCAACTCACCTGCCAGTTGCTCGCGGGAATGCGAGGTGTTTAGCCAGAGCTGGCGCAGCTCCTCGCGCATGGTGACCATCTTGTCGAGCACCGGGTGCGCCTTGCGCGCCAGCACCAACTGGGGCTTGGCGGCCGCCGGAACCTTGTCCGCGTCGCGCGGCAGCCAGCGCTTGGCGGCCACGAGTACCGACACGTCGCCATGCCTGGCCTTGATCGCCGCCAGCTCCGCCGCACAGGCGCGGCGCAGGTCCTTCGCGTAGCCGGCCATCACCTCGTAGCGGTGCGCGATCAGCGCTTCGAGCGTCTTCTCGTCGGCCACCGGGCGCACATCGCCCAGTTGCAGCTTGGGCGGAGTCTTCTTGACACGCGCCAGACCGAGCCTGGCCAGCAGGCTGATGTAGACCCAGCCGATGTCGAACTCGTACGGCTTGACCGAGAGCTTGGCGGAGGTCGGATAGGTGTGATGGTTGTTGTGCAGTTCCTCGCCGCCGATCAGGATGCCCCAGGGCACGATGTTCGTGCTGGCGTCGGCTGCCTCGAAATTGCGATAGCCCCACCAATGCCCAATTCCGTTGATGACGCCTGCGGCCGTGACCGGGATCCACGCCATCTGCACCGCCCACACGGCCAGCCCGGCGGCGCCGAACAAGGCCAGGTCGAGCACCATCATCAGGCCCACGCCCTGCCAGCTGAAGCGCGAATAGAGATTGCGCTCGATCCAGTCGTTCGGGCACCCCTGGCTGTATTTCTTGAGCGTTTCCTGGTTCCTGGCCTCGGCCCGATACAGTTCGGTGCCTTGCCAGAACACCTTGCGGATGCCGTGGGCAACCGGGCTGTGCGGGTCGTCGATGGTCTCGCACTTGGCGTGGTGCTTGCGGTGGATGGAAACCCATTCACGCGTCACCTGGCCGGTCCCGAGCCACAACCAGAACCGGAAGAAATGGGCCGGCAGCCAATGCAGATCCATCGCACGGTGCGCCTGATGCCGGTGCAGGTAGATCGTGACACTGGCGATCGTGATATGGGTGGTGACCAGCGTGTAGAGCACGATCTCCCACCAGGACAGGTCCAGCAATCCATGGGCAAGCCAATCCACCACGGCGTTCAGGACAGGCCAGTCGGGCAGCATCATCGGTTACGTCTCGCTTTCAGTGAATGGTCGAGAAACGCACGGCGGCAACGCGGCCTGTGACGCTCCGGACAACCCTAGATTGTAGGCCGGAGCCCTTCGCGGTGCCTAGTTGAATTTGGAACTACAGGCAATCCGCTCTAATTTCACTCATCACACAGCCTTTTTTTGCCAAACAGCAGCAAAAAACCCGTCTGTGCCATGAAGATGGGGCCAAAGCCGCAACCACGATGTGTGATTGGGCCCCTCTTCGCACAGCGAGCCCGCCTGCCCGATCTTCAAGGCGGTCAATATGTCGCTCACACGCAACATCTCGAATTCCGGGTGGGATGCCGAAAACGCCTCGGCGATGTCTTCGTTCTCCTGGCGCAACACGCTGCAGGTCGCGTAGACCAGACGCCCGCCCGGCTTCAGCAGGCGTGCCGCATCGCGCAGGATCACTGCCTGCCGGGCAGCCAGTTGCGCGACCAGCGCCGCATCCTGGCGCCATTTCAGGTCCGGGTGGCGACGCAGGGTACCGAGGCCCGAACACGGTGCATCCACCAGTACGCGATCGATCTTGCCGGCCAGACGCTTGATGCGATCGTCGCGCTCCTGGCTGATCACCACCGGGTGGACATTGGACAGGCCGCTGCGCGCCAGGCGCGGCTTGAGCGCGTCCAGACGGTGCGCAGAAGTATCGAATGCGTAGAGCCGGCCGGTGCTGCGCATGGCGGCGCCCAGGGCGAGCGTCTTGCCGCCGGCCCCCGCGCAGAAGTCGACCACCATCTCGCCCCGGCGCGCATCGACCAGCAAGGCGAGCAACTGGGAGCCTTCGTCCTGGATCTCGAAATCGCCGCGCAGGTAGCCCTCGAGGCGGGTCAGGGTCGGCTTGCCCGCCACCCGCAGGCCCCAGGGGGAATGCGGCGTCTGGTGCGCGCGCACGCCCTGGGCGGCCAGCGCCGCTTGCACGTCGGTCCGCCG
>JBDHRZ010000203.1:0-5826 GCA_039807845.1 Rhodoferax sp. | reverse complement strand
GTGCCAAGGTCGGCGACCGCTACGTGCTGGAGGAACTCGAGCGCAACCGCTGGGTGCTGGGTGGCGAGGGCTCGGGGCACCTGCTGGCGCTGGACAAGCACACCACCGGGGACGGACTGATCTCGGCGCTGCAGGTGCTGCAGGCGTGCGTGCGCAGCGGGCGCGCGCCGGCGCAACTGCTGGCCGACCTGCGTCTGTTCCCGCAGGCGCTGGTGAACGTGCCCCTGCAACCGGACCAGGACTGGACGGCCAGTACCCGGCTCGCGCAGGAGACCGAACGGGTGCGCAAGGAACTCGGCGATACCGGCCGGGTGTTGATCCGGCCCAGCGGCACCGAGCGGCTGCTGCGCGTCATGGTGGAGGCGCGCGACCCCTCACAGGCGCAGGCGTGCGCCGAGCGGCTGGCGGTGGCGGTGGCGCAGTGAGCGCGTGCCGTGACCCTGCGGTGACGGTGGTGCAGGCCGACTATGCCGATCCGGTGCACGCGCGCGCACTGGTCGACCTGCTCGATGCCTATGCGCGTGAGCCCGCCGGTGGCGGCGTTGCGCTCAGTGACCATGCGCGCAGCCACCTCGTGGCCGAACTGGCGGCGCGGCCTGCCGCGTTCAGCGTGCTCGCTTTCGATGGCGCGCGGGCGGTGGGCCTGGTGAACTGCTTCGAGGGCTTTTCCACCTTCGCGTGCCGGCCGCTGGTGAACGTGCACGACCTGGCGGTGGCGGGCAGCCACCGCGGCCAGCGCATCGGCGAGCGCATGCTCGACCTGGTCGAGCAGATCGCGCGCCAGCGCGGCGCCTGCAAGCTGACGCTCGAGGTGGTGACGGGCAACCAGGCGGCGAACCGGCTCTACGCGCGCCAAGGTTTCGTCGCCTACCAGATGGACCCGGCGCTCGGGCAGGCGCAGTTCCTGCAAAAATGGCTCGCCTGAACCTGAAAGCGGTTTCCTGGTTGAAGCGCTGATCGCCGCTGCCGGCGACGGTGCAGGTTCGGGCGCCGATGGGTCGTCGGTTTTGCGGGTCGAAGCTGCCGCCGTGCAGGGAAGGGCGTTCCTGCATCGATGGATGTTCACACGCACACGCGCAAGGAGTCTGAAGTGTCAAACCCTGCCCTGGCCATGCTGTCGTCCATGGCGACGCGGTCCCTGCTGGCCGAACTGGTTGCCGAGTACGGCCGCGGCGCGGGGCGGGCGGTGCACCTGCAGAGTGCCGGCGGCGTCGACGTGGCACGCCGGGTCGAAGCCGGCGAGGTGGTCGACGTGGTGGTGCTCGCTTCCGGCGCGATCGGGCAACTCATTGCCCAGGGGCTGCTCGCGGCCGACAGCCGGGTCGACGTGGCGCGTTCGGGCATGGGCGTGGCCGTGCGAGCGGGCAGCGCGCGTCCCGCGATCGGTTCGGCGCAGGCGCTGCGCGATGCGCTGCTGTCTGCGGCCAGCATCGGTTACTCGACCGGCCCGAGCGGAAAATATCTGTTGTCGCTGTTCGAGCGCTGGGGCGTGATGCCGCAGATCGCGCAGCGCATCGTGCAGGCACCCGCGGGCGTGCCGGTGGCCACGCTGGTGGCGCGCGGGGAGGTCGAGATCGGCCTGCAGCAGTTGAGCGAACTGCTCGGCGTACCCGGTATCGCCGTGCTCGGCCCGTTGCCCGCCGACATCCAGCACGTCACGATGTTTTCCGCTGCGATGTCGAGTCGCTGTGCGCAGCCGCAGGCGGCGCGTGCCTTGCTCGCGTTTCTGGCTGATCCCGCTGCCGCGCCATGCAAGCAGCGCCACGGCATGGAGTCGGCTTGACCGTGCCGCGTGTCGCTGCGCCGGCGCTGGTGCTGGTGCGCAATGGCGTACCTGGCGTGCGAATCGTCCAGCGGCGCCTCGGGGCGGTGCAATGACTGAAGCCGAGGCGCTGCAAGTCACCGCGCTGCGCGTGATCGAGAGCGCGGACGCGCAGCGTTCGTGGTGGAGCGACGACGATCGCGCCTGGGCCAGCGCGGCGGCCGCTGCCGAGGTCGGTGCCGGGGCCAGTCCGGAGCAGTTCGTGGTCTGCCGGGCGCGCCTTGCGCTGGCGCGGTTGGAGCGGCAGCGCTCGCCCTGGTCCGGCGCGGTGCGGATGCTGGCCTGGCGGCCCTGGGTGGGCGTAGTGGCGGTGCTGGCCGCGGCCCTGGCTGGCCTGTTCGTGGACCGCATCGGTGCAGCGCAGCGCATCAACGTGATGGATCCTCCGGTGCTGTTGCTGATCGCCTGGAATGTGTTCGTCTATCTGCTGCTCCTGCTGGCGCTGGTCTGGCCAGGCGCCGCGTCACGCCGCGCCCGGCCGCTGCGCGCCGGACTGGCAAGCCTGGGGCAGGGACTGCGTCTCGGACGCGGGAGGCGACCGAGTGCCGTGGCCGGCCATGCGCTTGCTTCGTTGTCGGCCGAATGGGGCCGGCAGGCGGCGCCCCTGTACCTGGCGCGCACCGAGCGCATCCTGCATCTGGCGGCTGCCACGCTGGCGGCCGGCGTCGTCGCCGGCATGTACCTGCGTGGGCTGGTGCTGGAGTACCGCGCCAGTTGGGAGAGCACTTTCCTCGATCCATCGGCAGTGCGCGCGATCCTCTCGGTGATGCTGGCGCCGGGTGTGTGGTTGAGCGGGCATCCACTTGCCGGACTCGACCGGCTCGCCGCGATGCGTGCGCCCGGATCCGAAAACGCCGCGACCTGGCTGCACCTGATCGCGTGGACCGTGATGGTCGTGATCGTGCTGCCGCGCCTGTTGCTCGCTGCCTGGGCCTGGCGGCGTGAGCGCCGCATGCAGCGAGCCTTTGCGCTGGCGTTGGATCGGCCCTATTTCCAGCGTCTGTTGCGCGACTTCGGCGCGCCGCCGGCGCGCGTCTGCGTGCTGCCTTACGGCTTTGCGGTACCTGAGCCAGCGCAGGCTGCGTTGCGCTGCGTGCTGGTGCGCGTGCTCGGGGCGACTGCTTCGGTGCGCATCCAGGCGCCGGTGCCCTACGGCGAAGACGATGACCGCGTGCGCGCGAAGTTGTCGTCCCTGCAGGGTCCGCTGGTGCTGCTGTTCAACCTGGCGGCGACACCTGAGCGCGAGACCCATCTGGCGTTCGTGCATGCCGCCGTCGATGCCGCGTCGTCACAGCGGCCCGTGCTGGTGCTGATCGACGAGACCAGTTTCAAGGCGCGTGTGGCCGATGCGCCGCAGCGGCTGCTCGAGAGGCGCCACACCTGGCAGGGCACGCTGCGCCAGGCGCGTGTCGAGCCTGTGTTCATCGACCTGACTGATCCCGGGGTCGCGCTGGAGGGCGCCGTGCCCGATACCGCCTGGTTCGTGCCTGCATCCTGATGGCGACTGGTACCAGCATTTCCCTGTCGCTGATCTCGCACACCAACGCGGGCAAGACGACACTGGCGCGCACGCTGCTGGCGCAGACCGTGGGCGAAGTGCGTGATGAAGCCCATGTGACCGTCGAATCGAGCGACTATCTCCTGATCGATTCGCCGCAGGGCGATCGGCTGGTATTGTGGGATACGCCGGGGTTCGGCGACAGCGCGCGGCTGGCCAGGCGGCTGCGCCAGCAGGGCAATCCGATCGGATGGTTCATGTCCCAGGTGTGGGACCGGTTCCGCGACCAGGCGTTCTGGCTCAACCAGTTGGCGGTGCGCAATACGCGCGAGCAGGCCGACGTGGTGCTCTACCTGGTCAACGCAGCCGAGGAACCGGCGGATGCGGGCTATCTGGAACCCGAACTGGAGGTGCTGCAGTGGATCGGCAAGCCAGTACTCGTGCTGCTGAACCAGACCGGTGCGCGCCGTCCGCGTGAGCAGGAGGAGCGCGAGGAGGCCCGCTGGCGCAGTGCGCTGCAAGCCTGGCCGCAGGTGAAGGCCGTGCTGGCGCTGGACGCCTTCGCCCGCTGCTGGGTGCAGGAGTTCACCCTGTTCGACAGCGTGCAGGCCGCGCTCGGGCCGGCGCAACAGGGCAGTTTCGCGCGCCTGGCGCAGGCCTGGCGAGCGCGTCGGCTGGCGCAGTTCGCCGCAGCGATGCAGGCGCTGGCGTTGCCGCTGGCGCGTGCCGCCTGCGACCAGGAGCCGCTGGCGCCCATCAGCCTGCGCGACAAGGCGCTGCGCGCCGCCGGCATCGTGCGCGGCAGCCAGGATCCGACGCAGGCCGCGATGGCGAACATGGCGCATCGACTGGAGGCCGGGCTGCAGGAGTGCATGCAGCAACTCATCGCGATTCACGGCCTGGAGGGCAAGGCGGTCGTCGAGGTGCTCGAACAGGTGGCGCGCGACGTGCAGGTCGATGCACCGATGGATGAGGGCCGCGCGGCACTGGTCGCTGGCGCCATGTCGGGAGCCCTGAGCGGGGTCGCGGCGGACCTGGCCAGCGGTGGGCTTTCCTTCGGCGCCGGTTTGCTCACCGGGGCCATCCTCGGGGCGTTCGGCGGCGCAGGACTCGCGCGCGGATTCAACACCCTGCGTCGCAAGTCCGAGACGCTGATCCGCTGGGACCCTGCCTTCCTGCAACAGCAAGTCACCATGGCATTGCTGCGCTACCTCGCCGTGGCGCATTACGGCCGGGGCCGTGGCGAATGGCAGCAGCGCGCCTACCCGCCGTTCTGGCATGAACTGGCGCGTGCCACCGTGGCAGCCCACGCCGAGGCGCTGGAGCATGTCTGGGCGTTGCGCGAGGGTGACCTGGCTGAACTGACCGAGGCGTTCGTCTGCCTTTTCACCGATCTGGCAGAACTGGCGTTGGACAGCCTGTACCCGGGCGCGCTGGCGCGCAGCGCAACACTGACGGCGCAGTAGTGGCAGCGCCGATCATGCTGCCGAGCAGTCCGTGGCGCAGCCCCCCTTTGGAGATTGCCAGGCGTTCGATCGGCAACAGTTCGAACAGCGCGCGCACGATGCTGATGCCGCCGGCGATGATGCCGCGCCGGTCTTCCTTCAGGCCGGCCAGATGCAGGCGATCGGCGTTCCCGGCGGACAGCAACTGCTCCAGCAGCCAGTCCAGCCCCGGTTGGGTGACGTCCCCGGCGGGTGCTCCGTTGGCGCGCAGGATCGCGCCGATGGCCCCGATGGTTCCGCCCGAGCCATAGCTTGCATCCCCGTGGCCGGCAGCGCAGGTGCCCAGCGTTTGCTCCAGCACCGACCTGGCTGCGTCCTCGGCGAGGCGGAACTGGGCGCGATCGAAGCGGCTCTCCGGGAAGTGGTGCATCGACCAGGTGATGCAACCCAGGTCGCAGGATTGCATGTGGTCGGGTTCGCTCCCGCGCCCGACGATCAGTTCCGTGGAGCGCCCGCCGATGTCCACCACCAGTCGCCGCTCGTGCGTCACTGGCAGCAGGCTGGCGACGCCCTGGTAGATCAGCCGCGCTTCCTCGTGCCCGGAGATCACCTCGATCGGAAAGCCCAGCAACTGGTTGGCGCGCAGCAGGAATTCATCGCGGTTGCGCGCCTCGCGCAGGGTCTGGGTGGCGACGGCACGCACCTCGGATGGCGCGAAGCCCGACAACTGCTCGCCGAAGCGGGCCAGGCAGTCCCAGCCGCGCTGCATGGCCTGGCGGCTCAGCAACTGCTGCGCGTCGAGCCCGACGCCCTGGCGGACGGTCTCCCTCAGGTACTGCGTGCGTGCGAACCGCCTGCCGTCGAACCGGACGATTTCGAGCCGGAAGCTATTCGAGCCGAGATCGACCGCCGCCAGGCGGGTGCCGGTTTGCATCATCGTGGCGCTGCTGTGCGGTGCCAGCATATCACCCTGGAAACCACGTGCGTGTCTGCACGGTGCGTGTCACGGCGCGATGCGCCGGTACAGGATCAGTTCGTCGCCCTTGCCCGAAGCGCGCTGG
>JBDHRZ010000202.1:0-5845 GCA_039807845.1 Rhodoferax sp. | reverse complement strand
CATCGGCCAGCTCGCGCCGTCCATAGCCCACGTTCACACACCACAGGCCGCTCATCGCATCGAGCAGGCGTGCGCCTTCGGAGTCCCACACATAGATGCCCTGGCCGCGCACGATCACGCGCGCGCCCTTGCGCGCCAGATCCTTGAAGTCGGTGAACGGATGCAGGAAGTGCTCGGCGTCGAGGCGCTGGATCCTGCGGGTATCGATCGGTGCGTCCATGTCGTGGTTCCTCCTGCCGCGCGCTGGCTGCGGCGCGGCGATCACACGTGCAGCAGCAGGTGTTCGCGCTCCCAGGGCGAGATCACCTTCATGAATTCCTCGAATTCCAGTTCCTTGATCTCGGTATACACCGTGATGAATTCCTTGCCCAGCACCTCGTGCAGGTCGGATTCGCGGCGCAGCCAGTCGAGTGCCTCGCCCAGGCTGCGCGGCAAGGCATAGGGCGAGGCGTAGGCGTCACCCTTCATCTCGGCCTTGGGCTCGATCCGGTTCTTCATGCCCAGGTAGCCGCAGGCGAGTGTCATGGCGAACGCGACATACGGGTTGGCATCGGCGCCAATGACCCGGTTCTCCAGCCGGCGCGCCTGTGGCGCGGAGATCGGCGAGCGAATCCCCACGGTGCGGTTGTCATAGCCCCACTCGATGTTGATCGGTGCCGCGGTGTTGCGTGACAGGCGCCGGTAGCTGTTGACGTACGGCGCCACCAGCACCATCGCGGCGGGCACGTAGCGCTGCAGCCCGCCGATGTAGTGCATGAAGGCCTGCGACGGCGTGCCGTCCGGGTTGCTGAAGATGTTCTGACCCGTGGCGATGTCCAGCAGGCTCTGGTGCACGTGCATGGCACTGCCGGGCTCGCCGGCGATCGGCTTGGCCATGAAGGTGGCGTACATGTCCTGGCGCAAGGCCACCTCGCGCACCGTACGCTTGAAGAAGAACACTTCGTCGGCCAGGCCCAGCGGCTCGGCGTGGAAGAAGTTGATCTCCATCTGCCCGGCGCCGATCTCGTGGATCAGCGTGTCCACGTTGAGCTCCATCTTGTCGCAGTAGTCGTAGATCTCCTCGAACAGCGGGTCGAACTCGTTCACGGCGTCGATGCTGTAGGCCTGGCGCGAGGTCTCTGCGCGTCCGCTGCGTCCGATCGGCGAGCGCAACAGGGTATTCGGGTCGGTGTTGCGCGCCGTCAGGTAGAACTCCACTTCCGGCGCGACGATCGGCTGCAGCCCCTCGGCGGCGTACAGCTCGCAGACCCGGCGCAGCACGCGGCGCGGGGCGAACGGTACCAGCCTGCCCTCATGGTCGAAACAGTCATGGATCACCTGCGCCGTCGGATCGACGGCCCAGGGCACCAGGCGGCGCGTGGACGGATCCGGCCGCAGCTGCATGTCCCGGTCGGTCGGGTCGATCACGTCATAGTACGGACCGGTCTCGGGCAGTTCGCCGGTCACGCCCATCGCCACCACCGCCTGGGGCAGCCGCATGCCGCGGTCTTCGGTGAACTTCGCCCGCGGCAGGATCTTGCCGCGCGCCACCCCGGTGAGGTCCGGCACCAGGCATTCGACCTCGGTCACGCGGCGCTCGTTCAGCCACTGCTCGAGGTCATTGAAATTCATCGGCTTTTCGTCACGCATCGTGTACTCCACGTAACACTCCCCCGGTTTCACCGCCATCGCCCGCCCGCGCACGATTCGCCCATGCGCCGGCAACCCGACGATTGTGCATGGCGCGCAGCGCCGCTATAGCCGATCAAACAATTGCCGGTACCACATGGCGAGCGCCAAAGTCGGCGTGCGCAGCCGTGCACCGCCCGGAAAGGGCCGGTGGCCGATGGCGGCGAACAGGTCGAAGCGTTCCGCCTGTCCGGCAATGGCCTGCGCAACCAGTTGCCCGGCCAAACCGGTGACGGCCACGCCATGGCCGCTGAATCCCTGCAGGTAATACACGTTGTCACCCAGCCGGCCGAAATCGGGCATGCGGTTCATGCTGATATCGACGAATCCGCCCCAGACGTGGCTCACCGCTGCCGCTTCCAGTTGCGGGAACACGCGGAGCATGCGCGCACGCAGCGATTGCGCCAGGCGCCGCGGCGTGCGCGTGGTGTAGCTGACGCCGCCACCGAACAGCAGCCGGTGGTCGGCACTGCAGCGGAAGTAGTCGAGCGCGAAGTTGTTGTCGCACACCGCCGCGCGCCGCGCGATCAGGCGCGCGCACACCGCCTGGCCCAACGGCTCGGTGGCCAGCGCGTAGGTACCCACCGGCATGATGCGCGCACCAATCTCAGGGGCCAGTTGCGGACCGTATTCGGCCAAGGTGCAGTTGCCCGCGAGCAGCGCGAAGTCGGCCTGCACCGTCCCGTGGGTGCTGCGCGCCAGCAGGCGGCGGCCGCGCGCGAGCGCAACCACCGGCGAATGCTCGTGCATGCGCACGCCCAGCGCGCGCGCAGCGCGCGCCAGCCCCAGCCCGTAGCGCAGCGGATGCAGGTGGCCCGAGACCGTCTCGTAGGCGCCCGCGTGGTAGCGCGGGCTGTCGATCGCATCGCGCAGCGCCGCTCGCTCGATCCACTGACTGGCCAGACCGTAAAGGCGCTCGCTGCGCCGCATCTCCTGCTCCAGCGCGCGTGCCTTGCGCGGCGAGTCGGCCACATGCAGGTAACCCTTGACGCGGTCGCAGTCGATCGCGAACTCGGCAATGCGCCGGTCGATCAGCTCGATGCCCTCGAGCGACAGGTCCCAGGCGCGATGCGCCGCCTCCCGGCCCAGTCGCGTCTCGAATGCCTCCTGGCCGCTGGCATAGCCGACCAGCGCCTGGCCACCGTTGCGGCCGGAAGCGCCGCCGCAGATGCGCTCGGCTTCCAGCAGCACCACCTGCAGGCCACGGCGTCCGAGTTCGATCGCCGCCGACAGGCCGGCGAAGCCCCCGCCCACCACCACCACGTCGGCGCGCTGCGCGCCGGCGAGCGCCGGCAGCGCAGCGCCACGCTCCGTCGTGGCCTCGTAGTACGACGCCTGGTTGAGCCAGGTGTCCGAATCCAGGATCGAGGGCGTGGCCCACATGCGGATCACCAGCCCGGGGTCACGATGCAGCCGCTCAGGCCAGCCCCGAGGAAGGTCGCTGCAGGCAGGCTCTGGCGCCGGTTCTCGGCTAGGCCGCGCGGCACCGGCAGAAAGCGGCTGGCATCCTGCTCAAAAGCAAATTCCCCGATCCCCATCGTGGCTCCTCGCAATCCGGCTGCCCGGTGCTTTCCCGCACAATCTCGAACCTGATTCTGCCTTGTCGACGCTGCCGTGGCAGCAGTGGAGGAGCGCCACGCGCCAGAGCCGACCTTGAAACACCTGCCCACCCACCTGATCGCCTATGCCTGCCTGGCCGCGAGCATGGCGCTCACGGGTAGCTACGTGGCCCTGTCCAAGCCGCTGGTGGCAGCGCTGCCGGTGTTCCTGCTGGCCTGGCTGCGCTTCGGCATCGCGGCGCTGGCGATGCTGCCGTGGTTGCGCAGGCCCGCTGACGAGGCCGCGCTCACGCCACAGACCCGACGCTTGCTGTTCCTGGAATCCTTCGTCGGCAATTTCCTGTTCTCGATCTGCATGCTCTACGGCGTGAGCCTGACCAGCGCCGTGTCGGCCGGCGTGATCCTGGCCGGCATTCCGGCCGTGATCGCTGCGATGAGCTGGCTGTTCCTGCGCGAGCGCATCAGCGCGCGCATGTGGTCCGCTGCCCTGTGCGCCGTGCTCGGCGTGGTGGTGCTGGCGCTGGCACACCCGGCGCTCGCTGCGGGCGCGGCAGCGACCGGCCCGGCGTCGGCACAGGTCTGGCTGGGCAACCTGCTGGTGTTCGGCGCCGTGTTGTGCGAAGGGGGCTATGCCGTGATCGGCAAGAAGCTCACCGGTGCACTCGGCCCCAGGCGCATCGCCTCGATCATCAACCTGTGGGGCTTCGTGCTGATGATGCCGTTCGGCCTGTGGTTGGCACGGAGCTTCGACTTTCGCACCGTCACGCCGGGCATCTGGCTTCTGCTGGTGTTCTACGCGCTGGCCGCGAGCATGGGCACCGTCTGGCTCTGGATGACCGGCCTGCGCCACCTCCAGGCCGCGCAAGGCGGTATCTTCACGGTGATGCTGCCGATCTCGGCCACGCTGGTCGGGGTGCTGGTGCTGGGCGAAACCATGACCGGGCTGCAACTGCTGGCGTTCGCCATCGCCCTGTTGGGCATCTTCCTGACCTGGAACCGCCGTTGAACCCATGCTCCCATGGACCACAGGCGCTGCCAAACCCCATGCTCCTGCCCGGCACGGCGTGCAGCAAGGCTCAGAACCGATCGATCCGGTACGGCGCGAGGTCCAGCCCCGGTGCACGACCCTGCAGCAGTTCGGTCATGACGCGCGCCGTGACGCCGGCCAGCGTCAGGCCCAGGTGCTGGTGACCGAACGCGAAGAACACGCCGCGATGGCGCGGCGCGGCGCCCAGCACGGGCAGGTGATCCGGCAGGGACGGTCGAAAGCCCATCCAGGTACTCGCCTCCTCGGCCCGCGCCCCCGGCACCAGCGCCTGCATCTGCCGGCGCAACAGGGCATGGCGGCGCGGATCCGGCGGCAGACGCAGACCGCCGAACTCGACCGTGCCGGTCATGCGCAGGCCAACCGACATCGGCGTCATGATGACGCTGCGCTCGGTCGATGCGATCGGGCGGCGCAGCGCAATGGCGCCCGCACCCGGTTCACCCGGCCCGGCCCAGGCGAGGGTGATGTGGTAGCCGCGCTCGGTGTCGAGCGGCACGCGGTAGCCCAGACTGCGTACCAGCGGACGCGACCAGGCTCCCGCGCAGACCAGCACCTGGCGCGCATGCATGACCTGCCCGTGGTCGAGCGCCAGGCGCACCGGACCGACACCCTCCTGGAACACGCCGAGCACGCGCGCGCGCTCGAAGCGGCCGGACCAGCGCCGCAGCGCATCGACCAGCCCGATGCAGACCGCATGCGGATCGGAAACGTGGCCGGTATCGGGGTAGCAGATCGCGCCCGCCACGTCGGCACTGAGCGACGGCGCCTCGGCACGTAGCGCCGCTGCCGCGACCGCTTCGGTGCGCACTCCATAGGCGGCCAGCTGCGCAGCATCGTGCCGGGCGGCGCGCGCACCGGCGCCGGTTTCCCAGACACGCAGATAACCGTCGAGTGACAGCAGATGGCCGATCGCACAGTCCCGCATCAGTTCGTGCAGGTCCGCACGCGAAGTCTGCTGCAGTGCCATCAGCGCCTGGATGCCGCGCGCGAGCGCCGCCGGACGCGCTGCCAGCACGAAGCGGCCCAGCCAGGGCAGGATCGGCAGCAGATGGCCCAGGCGCAGGCGCAGTGGGCTGTCGGCCTGCACCAGGTAGCGCCAGCTGTCGCGGATGACCTGCGGATTGGCGAGCGGGATCACCTGCTCGGTGGCGATATGCCCGGCGTTGCCGAAACTGGCACCCTGCCCGGGCTCGTGCATATCGAGCAGCAGCACCTCGCGGCCGGCCTGCGCCAGTCTGGCCGCGCAGGCCGCACCGACGACGCCCGCACCGATGACGATGGTGTCGCTGTCGAGCCGTTCAGCCATGCGCGAACGATGGCGGACCGATGCCCCAGCAGTACGGATCTTCAGGATCGAGCACCAGACTGGTCTCGGCGCACACGTGGGCGCGACCGGTGATGGTGGGCAGCACCTGCCCGTCCTGCATCCGGTACTGCCCCTCGAACAGGCTGCCGAGCACACTCTCCTGGCGCCACGCGACGCCTTCGGCCAGTTTGCCGTCGGCCGCCAGGCAGGCCAGCTTGGCGCTGGTGCCAGTGCCGCACGGCGAACGATCATAGGCGCGCCCCG
>JBDHRZ010000201.1:0-5882 GCA_039807845.1 Rhodoferax sp. | reverse complement strand
TCCGCACTCGTCAGCGTGATCGCAGTCTACGACCTGACCACGCAGGCCCGCACCATCATCTCCGACACCTTCATGGCGTTCGAGATCTGGCTGACCACCGCCGCGCTGTACCTGGCCATCACCATCACGCTGTCGCTGTGCGTCGCCTGGCTGGAGCGGCGCCACCGGCGCGCGTGACGACGCCGGCGGACCCCACGGCATGCGCACGATCGCGTTTCCTCAACCCCTGGAGAACCTGATGAACACACTCACCCGTCTGGCCGCCCTGGGAGCCGTGGTGCTCGCTTCGATGGCCTGCGTGCTGCCCGCCGCGGCGCAGCAGGACAACATGATCGACACGGTGAAGGCGCACGGCAAGCTGCAGGTCGGCTTCAGCAGCTTCGTGCCCTGGGCAATGCGCGACAAGAAGGGCGAGTGGGTCGGCTTCGAAGTCGACGTGGCGGGCAAGCTGGCCAAGGACCTGGGCGTGAAGCTCGAACTCATCCCGACCGCGTGGGATGGCATCATTCCGTCGCTGATCGCGCGCAAGTTCGACGTCATCATCGGCGGCATGTCGATCACGCCGGAGCGCCAGCAGCAGATCGACTTCACCGCCCCCTACTCACAGTCTGGTCAGGGGGTCGTGGCATCCAAGGCGACTGCCTCCGGGCTCAAGTGGCCGGACGGGTACAACAGCGCCAAGGTCACCATGGCCTGCCGCCGCGGCGTGATGGGCTGCAAGGTGCTCGAGGAGAAATTTCCCAAGGCCACGATCCGCCAGTTCGACGACGACGCCATCGCCTTCCAGGAGGTGATGAACGGCAAGGCGCAACTGGTCATCGCGAGCGAGCCCATGCCCACCTTCGTCATGCTGAAGAACCCCGACAAGCTGTTCAAGCCCACGCCGGACAACGTCACGACATCGGTCGAAGGCATGGGCGTGCGCAAGGGCGACACCGCCAGCCTGGCCGTGCTCAACGACTGGATCGGCAAGAACCAGGCCTGGCTCAAGCAGCGTCATACCTACTGGTTCAGCACGCGCGACTGGGCCGCCAACGTGCCCGAATGACGCACCGGACGGCACGCACGGCCGGCGCTCCCTCCCCCGGCAACAGCGCTCCCAGGCAGGATGCGGCGCTGGCCACGCCGCCCCCGGCACGGCGGCGGCGCAGGCATCGGCGCTGGGGCCGGCTCGACCTCGTGCTGCTGATCGCGCTGGCAGTACTGCCGGCCTGGCTGCATTGGCGCACCGATTCCGTGTTTGCCTACCGCTGGGACTGGAGCACCGTCTGGCCTTACGTGTTGCGCTACGACACCGAGCAGCACCGATGGGTGGCAAACCTGCTGGTGGAGGGGCTCCTGACGACCTTGCGACTTGCCGTCTGGGGCATCGTGCTCGCTGGCATCGCAGGCATCGTGATGGGCCTGTGCCGCACCAGCGAGCGACTGTTCCTGCGCCTGCTGGGCAGCGGCTACGTCATGCTGATCCGCAACACCCCACCGCTGGTGTTCGTCTTCGTGTTCGTGTATTTCATCGCCAGCCAGATCATGCCGGGGATGAATCTCGGCGACGTGGTGGAGCAATGGCCGCCGACGGCAAGGCTGTGGGCCCACGTGCTGTTCGGCGCGCCACGACTGCTCGACAACTTCGTGCTGGGACTGATCTGCCTGTCAGTGTTCTCGGGCGCATACGTCACGGAAATCGTGCGCGCCGGGATCGAATCCGTGCCGCATGCGCAGATCGAGGCCGGCAGGAGCCTGGGCATGTCGCGTCCGGATGTCATTCGTTTCATCGTGCTGCCGCAGGCGTTTCGCAACGTGCTGCCGCCGATGGCCGGACAGTTCATCCAGCTCATCAAGGATTCGTCGCTGGTGTCACTGGTGTCCATCCAGGAGCTGACCTTCATGGCCCAGGACGTGCAGGTATCGACCCAGCGCGTGTTCGAGGTGTTCCTGCTCATCGCAGTGGTCTATTTCGTGATCTGTTTCGGCCTGTCGCAAGTGTTCGCCGCCCTCGAGCGGCGCCATGCCCGCGCGCAACGCTGAACACCGGCCGATGACGCGCCCCCCGAGCCCCCTCCCCGACGCTGCAGGCAGCGGCATGGCCACGCCCGCGGGCGCCGACCGCGCGAGCGGGACGTCCGAACCGATCATCCGCCTGCGTGGCGTCAGCAAGTGGTTCGGCCAGGTGCAGGTGCTGCAGGGGGTCGACCTCGACGTCCGCCAGGGCGAGCGGGTCGTCATCTGCGGCCCCTCGGGCTCGGGCAAGTCGACCCTGCTGCGTTGCATCAACCGGCTCGAGGAGCATGACAGCGGCGTCATCACGGTGTGCGGCATCGAACTCGACGAAGACACCGAGAACATCGCCGCCATCCGTCGCGAGGTCGGCATGGTGTTCCAGGGCTTCAACCTGTTCCCGCACCTGAGCGTGCTGGAGAACTGCAGCCTGGCGCAGATGCGCGCGCGCGGCACGGCGCGTGCGCAGGCGCAGGCCAAGGCGATGGCCTACCTGGAGCGCGTGCACATCCCCGACCAGGCGCACAAGTACCCGGCGCAACTCTCCGGCGGCCAGCAGCAACGCGTGGCGATCGCGCGCTCCCTGTGCATGGAGCCGCGCATCATGCTGTTCGACGAACCCACCTCGGCGCTCGACCCGGAGATGATCAAGGAAGTGCTCGACGTGATCATCGAGCTGGCCCACTCGGGCATGACCTTGGTCTGCGTGACGCACGAGATGGGCTTTGCGCGCAAGGTCGCCGACACCATGGTCTTCATGGACGGTGGTCGCATCGTCGAGCAGGGGCCGCCCGGCCAGCTGTTCGATGCGCCGCAGTCGGAGCGCACGCGCAGGTTCCTGAGCCAGATCCTGGAGCACTGACCAGCGCAGGACATCCATGCCTGGCTGCCTGCGCGACGCCTGGTACGTGCCAGCGATCGCGGATACGGATTCAGGCAGGCATCATCCTGGAAACCGCAGTTGACCGCTTGCATGGGTCTGGCAGGGCGCGTGGATGCGTGCTTTGGCAGCTTTGAAGACTTTCACCTGCAAGGTGAACGACGCTATGCACCCATCAGCACCACTCTCGGCACGCCATGCTGCGTTGCTCCTCCTTGCGGGCAGAAAGCCCGCTGCGTCGTCACGCCTTGCCTGGCGTGCCGATAGCGGCACTGCTGGGCCGCATCCAACTGCGGTTTCCAGGATCATTCCTCCCGGCCGCACGGCCAGCTGGCGGGCTGCCTGAATCCGCTCGGCAGGCGGGTCGTCGCATCGCCACAGGCCGACTGCAGTTGCGCCGGCGTCAGCCCGGTCACACTGCTCAGGTCCACGCCCTCCAGGCGCGTGCGGAAGGTGCGTGCCAGTGCCATGCGCGCGCCGGCAACGCTTGCCCCGCGCAGGTTGGTGCGTGCCAGGTCGGCACCCGCCAGGTTGGCATCGTCGAGCTTGCTCCCCTGCAGATTGGCGCGCTGCAGTTCGGCTTTGCGCAGATTGGCGTGCGACAGATCGGCCGAGCTCAGGTTGGTCCGCGTGAGTTCGGCCTTCGTCAGGTCGGCGCCGACCAGCCGCGTGCCCGCCATGTTGGCGCGATACGCATTGAGTTGCAGCAGCCGGGCCCGGCTCAGGTCCGCCCCTGCCAGCCGCGCCCGGTCGACGCTGGCATGCGTCAGGTCGGCGCCGGTAAGGTTGGCGCGCTGCAAGTCGGTGCCACTGAAGTCGGCGCCAGCCAGCCGCGCTCCGGCGAAGTTGGCGCCGCGCAGCACCAGCCGCACTTTCTCGCAGGCCGTCCAATCGACGCCCGGGCCGGGTGGATCCGCACACGACGCCAGCGCCGGCCCCGCGCCGGCGCAAAGCACCGACAGCAACACCGCGCCTCGACCCGCCAGAGCGGCTGCGGGCACGACCGGCCAGCGGCGCCGCGGCGTCACGGCGCTGGGAACAGTACGGGAAGACGGAGTCGACACGCCGGACATCTTACCCGCAGCAACCGCGCTGTCCGACTCCACCCGACTGTCCGACACAGGCGTGTCCGACACACACGGGCCGACATCCGCGGTTCAAGCCGCGCGACCCACCCTGCACTGTTCAACCCACTGCGGACACGTTGGCACAGAGGCCGGCACGCGCCATCGTGCACACCGCGTCGATTGACGAACCCGCAGTCGGACACCGATACTGCAGTCCTGCTCGCCATGGCGCGATGTCGCCGCTGCGCGTGGCCGCATCCGTCCGTCCAACCCACCGATCATGCCCCTGAGCCCTGCCCTGAACGAATGGCGCCGTGAACAGCGCGCCGACTTGCTGGCGCGGCGCATGGCCATCGCGCCGACACGACGCAAGGCCATGAACGATCGCCTGACCGATCTGCTGCTCGCGGCCTTCCCCCTCGGCGCGCCGCTGGTGGTCGGGGCCTACTGGCCTTTCAAGGCCGAGTTCGATCCACGTTTTGCGCTGCGCCACTGGCGCCTGCATGGCGCGCGCACGGCGCTGCCTGTGGTGCGCGCGAAGGCGCAGCCGCTGGAATTTCGCCTCTGGTGGCCCGGCGCGCGCACCGAGCCTGGTGTGTTCCAGTTGCCGGTCCCGGTGGAGGGCGAGGTGGTGCGGCCCGACGTGGTACTGATGCCGCCAGTCGGTTTCGACCAGCAGGGCTACCGGCTCGGCTACGGCGGGGGTTTCTACGACCGCACCCTGGCCAGCCTGTCCCCGCAGCCGGTCAAGATCGGCGTCGCCTTCGGCGTGTCGTCCATCCCCACGATCGAGCCGCAGCCGCACGACGTCCCGATGGACTTCGTGTGCACCGAAGACGGTATCCGCGCGGTGCAGGACCAAGCGCTGACCCCGTGGCTGGGCGCGCCCACGGTGCAGCAACGACTGCAGGCGCTGCTGGACGAGCGCGCGCACTGAGACGTTCGAAGACGCCTGGCCACACCCTGGGTACACGACCGGTTCCAGGGCAAGGCGTGCTCCCCCGGCGCCAGCGCCAGCGCCGGCGTGCTGCGGATCATCCCAGACGCCGCATGGACACCCGGGCGGTGACCATGCGCTATGCCGTGAGCCCGGCTACACTGCGCGCTACGTCGGCGCCCCGCGTCACTTGACTTGCATCAACACCACAACCCAACCAAGAGGCTAAGCTTCGCCACCGTCCATCCGGCGGTCGCTCGCCCGAATCGCCACCATGCCTGACACTGCCAGTTCCTATCCGCGTGCCGAAGCGTCGGAATTCCAGAGCAGTTGGGTCGACTCCGAGTGCGCGCACTGGCTGCATGCCAGTGGCCTGCGGCCCCTGACGTTGGGCGGGCGCGGCCTGCTGCCGATCGTGCAGGGTGGCATGGGCATCGGCGTCTCCGCGCACCGGCTGGCTGGCACGGTCGCAGCCCTGGGCGGCGTCGGGACGATCTCCTCGGTCGACCTGCGGCGCCACCACCCCGACCTGATGGCGCTCACCAACGGGCTGGCCCCCGGCGAACCGGCCAAGGTGGGCATCAACGCGGCCAACATCGAGGCACTGACGCGCGAAATCGACCTGGCGCGCAAGCTCTCTGGCGGGCGCGGCCTGCTGGCGATCAACGTGATGCGGGCCATCTCGGAGTACGGCCCATCCATCAAGCATGCGCTGGAGTGCGGCATCGACGCGGTCGTGGTCGGCGCCGGCCTGCCGCTCGACCTGCCGGAACTGGCGCGCGACCATCCCAAGGCCCTGCTGGTGCCGATCCTCTCCGATGCCCGCGGCGTGCAATTGCTGGTGCGCAAGTGGGAGCGCAAGCAGCGCCTGCCCGATGCCATCGTCATCGAACACCCGCGGCTGGCGGCCGGCCACCTCGGCGCGGCAAAGATCAGCGACCTGAACGACCCCCGGTTCGAGTTCGAGAACGTGATCCCGCAATCGGTCGCCTTCCTGCGCAAC
>JBDHRZ010000200.1:0-5906 GCA_039807845.1 Rhodoferax sp. | reverse complement strand
ACCAGGGCGGCAACGGCAAGGACCTGGCGGGCGCAATGGGCGCGGGCACGTCGGCTCCGGTGCACGGAACCACTTTTGCCCCAGGGCGATCCGGCCGACCGGCCGGGTGCGCCCGAACCAGGGATCCGCCTAGAAACGGAAGTGCGAGAAGGCCTTGTTGGCCTCGGCCATGCGGTGCACCTCGTCACGCTTCTTCATGGCGCCGCCACGGCCTTCGGTGGCCTCCATCAGTTCGTTGGCCAGGCGCATGGCCATCGACTTCTCGCCGCGCTTGCGCGCCGCTTCCTTGATCCAGCGCATGGAGAGCGCCAGGCGGCGCACGGGGCGCACCTCGACCGGCACCTGGTAGTTCGCACCGCCGACGCGGCGCGACTTGACCTCGACCATGGGCTTGACGTTGTTGATCGCCATGGTGAAGGCCTCGAGCGGGTCCTTGCCCGGGTTCTTCTTCTCGATCTGCTCGAGCGCGCCGTAGATGATGCGCTCGGCGACCGCCTTCTTGCCGCCCTCCATGATCACGTTCATGAACTTGGACAGTTCGACGTTGCCGTACTTCGGATCCGGCAGGATTTCGCGCTTGGGAACTTCGCGACGACGTGGCATGTTTCACCTCTTTGCTTCAGTTGGCATCCGGACGGACGCCGCGGAGGCCATCGGACCCCCACTTACTCGGCCCACCCGGAGGATTCCGGGCTTCGGGCCACTACGACCGGCTTCGCCCGCCAAGGCGAACACCGGCCACCGGCCACAGGAAACTGGACGCTCCTGCGCGCAGGCCTGGCGCAGGCCCGCCGATGCATGCGGCCGATCAGGCCTTCTTCGGGCGCTTGGCGCCGTACTTCGAGCGCGCCTGCTTGCGATCCTTCACGCCTTGCAGGTCGAGTGAGCCGCGCACGATGTGGTAGCGCACACCCGGCAGGTCCTTGACCCGGCCGCCGCGCACCAGCACCACCGAGTGCTCCTGCAGGTTGTGGCCTTCACCACCGATGTAGGAAATGACCTCGAAACCGTTGGTCAGGCGCACCTTGGCGACCTTGCGCAGGGCCGAGTTCGGCTTCTTCGGCGTCGTGGTGTACACGCGGGTGCACACGCCACGACGCTGCGGGGAATTCTCCATCGCCGGGCTCTTGGACTTGGTCTTCTCGACCTCGCGCCCCTGACGGACTAGCTGATTGATGGTTGGCATCAAAGCCTCCTGTTGGCGGGGCCGTCGGCCAGTCCGACGACGCCTGCAGTTGGACGTCCCGAAAACGTCCCATGGATTGCAACGAAAACGCGCTGATCCCTTCGGGAATTTCCGAAAAGCCTGCGAGTATAGCAGCGGCTCGACGGCATCGCCTTGGCCGCTCGGCCACATCACCGCGGCCACATGGCCAAGGGGCGCCCGGTCACTTGATCCAGAGGCGCAGCGCATCCCAGGCACGGCCCAGGATGCCGGCCTGCGCCACACCATCCAGCGCGACCAGGGGCTGCTCGGCCACCACCTGGCCACCGGCGAGCACCTTCAGCGTACCCACCGGCTGGCCCTTGGACAGTGGCGCGACCAGCGGATCCGGGCGCACCACCTGGGTGGTGATCTTGCCGCCGGCACCCGCCGGGACCGTGACCACCACTGCCTGCGGCCGGCCGAGCTTGACCGAGGCCTGCGCCCCCTTCCAGACCGCGGGCGTGGCCACCGGCTGGTTGGCATCGAACAGCTTGACCGCCTCGAACGCGGTATAGCCCCAGTTGATCAGCTTCTGCGACTCGTTGGCGCGCGCGTTCTCGCTGGACGCCCCGAGCAGCACGGACAGCAGCCGGCGCCCGCCGCCCGCCTGCGCGCTGCCCGCCGGTGCGCCGGTCGGCGCCAGGTTCGGGAAATCACGCTTCGCGGTGATCACCATGCAGTAACCGGCCGCCTCGGTATAGCCCGTCTTGAGACCGTCGACCGACGGATCGCGGTACAGCAGCAGGTTGCGGTTGTTGTCGTTGCTCGCCGGGGTGCCCGGATAGCGGTACTTCCTGATCGAGTAGTACCCGAGATACTCGGGAAAATCCTGGATCAGGCGCGTAGCCAGGATCGCCAGGTCCCGCGCCGTGGTGACATGACCAGCCTCGGTCAGGCCCTCCGGATTGCGGTATGCCGTGTCCTTCATGCCCAGCGCCTTGGCCTGCTCGTTCATCAGCTTGACGAACTGCTCGACCGAACCACCTACCCCCTCGGCCAGGGCGACCGTGGCGTCATTGCCCGACTGCACGATCATCCCCTTGATCAGGTCCTCCACCGGCACCTGCATCTTCGGGTCGATGAACATGCGCGAGCCCGGCGTCTTCCAGGCGCGCTCGCTCACGGGCAGGGTCTGGGCGAGGCTGATCTTCTTCGCGCGCAGCGCGTCGAACACCAGATAGGCCGACATCAACTTCGTCAACGACGCCGGCTCCACGCTGGCCTGGGCATCCTTCTCAGCCAGCAACTGGCCGGACGTCAGATCCATCAGCACGTAGGCACGCGCGGCGATCTCGGGGGGTTGCGGCGTCTGCGCGCCTGCAGCCAGGGACAGCGCAAGGGCGACGGCAATGAGCAAGCTCTTCATATCGTGTATCGGGAATGTGCGCAGGCCAAACCATGCACCAGATCCAGGAGCCTGTCGGGCCCTCAGTGCAGTGCTTCACACTGTTTGGCACCCAGGCGCTCGGACACTGCACTACGCGACCAGTCGCGCGGGCACAGGGCAGTTGCAAGGGCTCCACGGCGCACGGGGCACGGCACCGGCGCCGCCAAGGGGACGATTGTCTGCCAAAAGCCAGCGGTTTCCCGCCAAGTTACAAGCGCAAACCAAACGATGCGCCGTCGGCGCTCAGCGCCCGAGATGCGGCGGCGTGAGCAGCCGCTCGACCACCCGCCCATGCTTGAGGTGGGACTCGACGATCTCGTCGATGTCGTTTGCATCCAGATAGCTGTACCACACCGCCTCCGGATACACCACCGCGACCGGTCCGGCCGCGCAGCGGTCCAGGCAGCCGGACCTGTTCACCCGTACCTGCCCGGGGCCGGCAAGACCGGCCGCCCGGACCAGTTGCTTGCAGCGATCGAACGCGGCCTGGGCGCCTTGCCTGGCACAACAGGCCTCGCCGTTCGTGCGCTCGTTCAGGCAGAAGAAGATGTGCCGCTGGTAATACGAAGTGGCAGGCGCGCCGCCGGGGTCGACGGGCGTCGACGTGGCTGACGCAGGGATGGTGGCGGAATCGGACATCCGGCGAATTCTAGGAGCCTGTCGTGCGCGGGGCGCCGAGAATCAACATCGACCCCAAGGCCAATAGGCAGCTAAGTTTCCCGCTGTTCGCGCCAGACGTGCTGCAGCAGATAGACCACGGCTGCATACGGCCAGACCCAGCCGAGCCACTGGATCAGGCCGTGGAAGCGGATGAAGCGGCCCTGCTCCCAGATCTGCAGGTTGTGCAGGAAGTACGGATCGGCCGGCGCCTGGTTGAGCAGACTCAGAAACACCCCCGATGCCAGCAGCGCCAGCGCGGCGCCGAGGCGGTGCGGCAGGCGCAGCATGAACAACGCCAACGCAAGGCCGGCCAGCAAGCCGGCGAGCACCGGCAGATGCAACCACTCCCATGCGTGTTGCGGCCCGAAGGTGAGCGCTGCCGACAGGCTGGTCATCGCCACGGCGACGCCCGCCGTGAACAGGGCGAACGCCGCCCGGCGCGCCGGCGCGCGGATGACGCAATAGCCCAGCAGGATCGGGATCAGCAGGCCGAACAGCACGCAGACGAATTCGGTGGAGGGCGCCAGCAGCGACGCCTCTTGCTCCGGCAACGCCAGCCAGGCCAGCCAGGGCGTGTCCTCGCGCAGCGGCTCCAGGGCCGATGCGATACGCACCAGCACCTGACCGAGGCCCAGCGGCACGGTGAGCGGGAACAGCAGCGACACCGGCCACAAGGCCAGCAGCACCAGTGCGCCGCGCGCGTGCGCGACGAACCAGCGCGCGCGCACGCGGCTCCAGCGCGCCAACACGCCGAGCCGCTCGAGGACCGTTGCCGACAGCGCACCAATCCAGCCGCCGGTCACATTCAGCCCGAAGTCCACGTTCGATGCCGCCCGCGAGGGCAGGTAGATCTGGATCGTCTCCATGCACATCGACAGCACCAGGCACACCAGCGTCGCACGCCACACCGCATGGCGCGCACGACCGCTGCGGCAGGCCGCCAGCGCCAGGAAGAATCCGGCTGGCATGTAGCCCACGACGTTGATGCCCACGTCGAAGCCGGTCCAGTAGCGCGGCCACGGCGCGACCAGAAACGCCCAGGGCGCGACGCCCTGGGCACGCCAGCCTGCAAACGGGTACAAACTGGCGTACACGATCAGCGCGATCCAGATCAGCGCGAGCGGCCAGGCGGAGGTCTTCTGCATGTCCCGCGCGTCAGCGCCTGCCCGCTGCACCGGCTTGCTCAGAACGGTTTGACGACCACCAGCACCACAGCGGCGAGCAGCAGCAGCACCGGCAGTTCGTTGAACCAGCGAAACCAGACGTGGCTGTGCTGCTCGCGCTGCTCGACGAACCCGCGCAGCAACCCGGCGCAGACCTCCTGATAGGCCAGCGCCAGCAAGACGACGGCGAGCTTGGTCCACAGCCAGCCATTGCCCGGTCCGTGACCAAAGCCGGGCACCGACCACAGCAGGACGAGCAGCCAGACGCCAAAGCCCAGTGCCGGCCAGGCGAGCATGCGCGTGAAGCGCAGCAACTTGCCGGCCATCAGCAGCAAACGGGCGCGCTCGGCAGCCGAGCCCTGCTCCACCATGGCCAGGTTGACGAAGATCCTGGGCAGGTAGAACAGGCCGGCAAACCAGCTGGCGACGAAGACGATATGCAGGGACTTGAGCCAGAGCATTCGGTTCAGGACAGGGCCTGGGGCGGACCCCAGGACCCTCATGGCAGCGCGCGAAAAAAAACCCCCAGCCCGAAGGCTGAGGGTTCAAGCCTTTTTTGCTGTCACACAACAAGGCCCCGCTCAGGGAGGAAAAGCGGGGGGCGGCGAACCGCCCACGCGCAATCTATCAGCAATGCCTTGCGGATTCAAGAGTCAGGTTACAAATGTGTCGTCGTAGCGACAATTGCACATCGCCCGCGGTGCCGGTGCAGCGCCTCCCAGACCTCGACCGACACGCCGCGCATGGCCCGCAGGACTGGCGTGACCGGCACCGCTGGCGTGGCGGGCGCCGCTGGCATGGCGTGCGCCGAATGCGCAGCCGGCACCGCTGGCGTGACCTTCGTTGATGCACAATTTTGCCCATGACACCCTATGCCCCCTATCCGCTGGGCCGGCCACGCCGGCTGCGCCACGATGCTTTCACGCGCGACCTGGTGCGCGAGCACGCCGTCACACCTTCCGACCTGATCTACCCGGTGTTCGTGGTCGCAGGCGAACGCCAGCGCCAGCCGGTGGACTCCATGCCCGGCGTGCAGCGGCTCAGCCTGGATCTGCTGCTGCCGGTGGCCGAGCAGTGCGTGGCCTCGGGTATCCCGGTCATGGCGCTGTTCCCGGCCATCGATGCTTCCCTCAAGACGCCCGACGGCCGCGAAGCCACCAACCCGGACGGCCTGATCCCGCGCGTGGTCGCGGGACTCAAGCAGCGCTTCCCGGAGCTCGGCATCATGACCGACGTCGCGCTCGATCCCTACACCAGCCACGGTCAGGACGGGGTGCTCGACCCCGACCCGGCCGCCAACGGCTACATCCTGAACGACGAAACCGTGCGCATCCTGGTGCAGCAGGCGCTCGCCCAGGCCGAGGCCGGCGTGGACATCGTGGCGCCCAGCGACATGATGGACGGGCGCATCGGCGCGATCCGTCAGGCGCTGGAGGCCGCGGGCCACATCCACACCCGGATCATGGCCTACAGCGCCAAGTACGCGAGC
>JBDHRZ010000199.1:0-5911 GCA_039807845.1 Rhodoferax sp. | reverse complement strand
CAGCGGCACGCCGACGCTGGTGTAACCGAATTGATTGCCATAGGCCGCATACGCGGCCGGCAGCGAGGTGCCTGGAACGATCCTGGTGCGCTCGACGCCACCACCGAAATACACCGTATCGGTCTCGGTGAACGGCACCCCGAAGCGCAGGCTGCCCCCCGTCGTCACCAGCCGGTAGCTGTCCGTCGCCGTGTAGGGACGGGTGGTGCGATGGTAGAGATCGATCGTGCGCGAGACACCATCCACCGTGAAATACGGGTCCGTGGTGTTGAAGACGATGGTTCGGTTGACCTTGCTGGTATCGACCTGCACGCCGAGCGAATTGCCCGAGCCGAAGGCGTTTTCCTGCTTGATGCCTGCCGTCAGGCCCAATCCCTCGCCGCTGGAATAACCGGCACCCACCGACAGGTTGCCGGTCGCCCGCTCGGCGACGGTGATCGTCAGGTCGACCTGGTCGGGCGCACCGGGGACCTCCTGTGTCTCGACGGAAACCTCGCTGAAGAAGCCCAGTCGGTCGACCCGGTCACGCGAGATGCGGATCTTGTCCGCGTCGTACCAGGCCGACTCGAACTGGCGGAATTCACGGCGCACCACCTCGTCACGCGTACGGGTATTGCCAGCCACGTTGATGCGCCGCACGTAGGCGCGGCGTCCCGGTTCGGCCTGGATGACGAGCGCCACGCGATGGTTGCCTCGATCGACCTCGGGACGCGCTTCCACGCGTGCGAACGCATAACCGAAATTACCGAAATAATCGGTGAACGCCTTGGTGGTCTCGACCACGTCATCGGCGTTGTAGGGCCGACCGGGACGGATCGACACCAGGCTCTTGAACTCGTCGTCCTTGCCCAGGTAGTTGCCCTCGAGCGTGACGCCGCTCACCACGTACCGGTCGCCCTCGGTGATGTTGACCACGATGTCGATCGACTGCTTGTCGGGCGACAGCACGACCTGGGTGGAGTCGATGCGGAACTCGATGTACCCGCGCGTCAGATAGTAGGAGCGCAGGGTCTCCAGGTCGGCGTTGAGCTTGGCGCGTGCATACTGGTCCGACTTGGTGTACCAGCTCATCCAGCCGCCCGTGTCCAGGTCGAACAGGTTGCGCAGCGTCGACTCGTTGAACGCCTGGTTGCCGACGATGCGGATCTCCTTGATGCGCGCGCGCGCGCCCTCGGTGATCGTGAACGTCAGGTTGACACGGTTGCGCTCCATCGGCGTGACGGTCGTCACCACCTCGGACGCATACAGGCTGCGGTTGATGTACTGGCGCTTGATCTCCTGCTCGGCGCGATCGGCCAGCGCCTTGTCGAACGGGCGGCCATCGGCCAGCCCGATGTCGCGCATCATCTTGCGCAGCGCATCCTTGTCGAACTCCTTGTTGCCGCCGAAGTCGATGTCGGCCACGGTGGGCCGCTCCTCCACGATCACCACCAGCACGTCACCGCTGGCTTCGATCCGCACGTCCTTGAACAGTCCGAGCGCGAACAGGGCCTGGATGGCGGCGGCGCCTTTCTGGTCATCGTAGGTGTCGCCGATGCGCACCGGCAGGGACGCGAATATGGTGCCGGCCTCGACCCGCTGCAGACCCTCGACCCGGATATCGCGCACCTTGAACGGCTCCACGCCCCAGGCGGCACCGGCGAACAGGCTGGCGGCTGCGGCAATCGCAACTGCCTGCTGTCGAAATCGATTCAATTGCATGTTGTCTGTCCAGGTCTGCGCGGCGCCCGCGCACCAGCGCAATGAGGAAGCTACCCGAGGAGTCGAGCCAGATCGTTGTACAAGGCGACGCACATCAGCAGCATCAGGACGGCAACCCCGCCGCGCTGCAGGCGTTCCAGCCAGGCTTGCGAGACTGCACGCCCCGTGACGGCCTCCCAAAGATAATACATCAGGTGCCCACCATCGAGGACCGGCAACGGCAGCAGGTTGAGCACCCCCAGGCTGACGCTGATCAGGGCCAGGAACAGCAGGTACTGGGTCACGCCCTGGCTGGCCGACTTGCCGGCGTAGTCGGCAATCGTCAAGGGGCCGTTGAGGTTCTTCAACGAGGCCTGGCCGATGACCATGCGGCCGATCATCTGCACGGTCATGGTCGAGACTTCCCAGGTCCGCTCGAACGCCAGGGTCAGGCCCTCGAGCGGACCATGGCGCACGGTCACCAGTTCGGGCGCGCCGCCGACATAGGCGCCGATGCGGCCAATCGTTCCATCCCCCTCCACCACCGGTTGCGGCGCCACGGCCAGATCCAGTTGCCTGCCCGCACGCTCGACCAGCCAGCGCTGCGCAGTGCCGCCTGCCGAGGCACGAATCCACTCACGCAGCTGCTGTGCATCGCGCACCGCGCGCCCATCGACGGCCAGCACCTGGTCGCCGGCGCGCAGCCCGGCCTCGCGCGCGGCACCGTCGGGCAGGATCTCGCCCAGTTCGGGACGCACCATCGGGCCCACGATGCCGATGTGGCGGAACAACTGCGCATCGAGCGTATCGGACGGCTGTCGCCCGAACGCCAGCGTGACGTCACGGGTGCGTGCGCCCGCGCCGCTGGACAGCACCAGCCGTGCGTCCTCGCCATGCAGTGCCGCCTGCGCCAATTGCCAGCGCAAGTCGTCGAACGAGGCAACCGGAATCGGTTCGTCGTCCCCCACGGCAATCTGCAACACGCGTTCCCCGCCCTCGATGCCGGCCCGCGCTGCGACTGATCCGGGTACCGGGCTGGCGAGCACCGCGCTGGCCTGCTGCACACCGATCCAGTTCACCAGCGCATAGAGCAGCACGGCGAGCGCCAGATTGATCATCGGACCGGCCGCGACGATCGCCGCGCGTACTGCCAGCGGCTGATGATCGAAGGCCAGATGGCGCTGCGCCGGCGGTACCGGTGCCTCGCGCTCATCGAGCATGCGCACGTAGCCACCGAGCGGAAACGCCGCAATGACGAATTCGGTCGGCGAACCCTTGGGCTGCCAACGCCAGAGCGTGCGGCCAAACCCCACCGAGAAGCGCAACACCTGCACACCGCAGGCCACCGCGACGCGGTAGTGCCCGTACTCGTGCACCGCGATCAATATGGCCAGCGCCAGCACGAACGCAGCGATCGTCAGCATGACGGACCTGCCTGCGCGCTCACCAAATCCGAAGACCTTGCAGGGCACCGCTGCACGCCAGGACGGCCCTGGCCGTGGCGGTTTCGGCCTGGTGCAGTGCTTCGCACGGTTCGGTATTCATGGAGAGATCGGAAATGTGTCACTGCACCACCGCTTGACCTCATGGTCCGGTCACAACCCGTGCAGCAGCATCGCCAGCGGCAGCGTGGGCAGCAGCGCGTCGATGCGATCGAGCACCCCGCCATGACCTGGCAGCAGGCCGCTGCTGTCCTTCTTGCCCGCGGCCCGCTTGAGCAGGGACTCGATCAGGTCGCCGACGACGCTCATGGCACAGAGGCAGACGATGGCTGGCACCATGAGCCAGCCGCCCGCCGCCTGCAACTGGCTGTACAGGCTGGGCGAAACGCCCGCCATCTGCCGGTCCAGCCACATCCAGCAAAAGGCCAGCAGCACGCTGCCCAGCACGCCGCCGAGCGCCCCTTCCCAGGTCTTGCCCGGGCTGATACTGGGCGCGAGCTTGCGCCGCACCAGGCGGCCGCCCCAGGCGCGACCGACGAAATAGGCGGCAATGTCGGCCGCCCAGACCAGGGCCATGATCGACAGCAGGAAATTGATGCCGGCATGGCGCGCCTGCGCCACCGCCAGCCAGGCGGCAAACAACACGAACAGGCCCAGCCCTAGCCGCACGACCGGCCACAGGCGCAACCAAAGAGGCACGCCACCACGCAGCAACACGACGCCGGCAACCAGCCACAGCAGGGCAACCGCCAGCCAGAATGGCTGCAGGGACTGCTGGAGCCAGCCGGCATTCCAAGTCAGCGCACATGCCGACACGACGACCGCGGCACCGAGCAACGCGCCGCCCTGGCCAAGACCGGCCAGTCGGGACCATTCCCACGCCGCCGCCGCGATGAAGACCAATGCGAGCAGCGCAAACGGCGGCGCGGACGGGTAGAACAGGGCTGGCAGCAGGACCAGCAGCAGCACCACCGCAGTGAGGACGCGCTGGCGCAACATCGCGGATACCTCAGGCAGCGTACTGGCGGCGCGGCCCAGCGGGCGTCTGCGCCGAAGTCCGGCCGAAGCGGCGCTCGCGCGCGCCGAAGGCAGCGATCGCCTGGTCCAGGCTGTTCTCGTCGAAATCGGGCCAGAGGGTATCGGTGAAATACAACTCGGAGTACGCGGCCTGCCACAACAGGAAGTTGCTGATGCGCTGCTCGCCGCCGGTGCGGATGATCAGGTCGGGATCGGGCACGTGGCCCAGCGCCATCGCAGCCGCCAGGCCTTCTTCGTCGATTTGCGTGCCGCTGGCAGCGAGTCGACGCGCCGCCTGCACGATGTCCCAGCGACCACCGTAGTTGAAGCAGACGTTGAGCACCAGGCCCTGGTTCTGCGCGGTGGCCCGCTCGCCCTGCTCGAGCCCGTTGCGCACCTTGGCGGACAGACGCTCGCGCTCGCCCACGAAATGCAAGCGTACGCCGTCCTGGACCAGTTGCGGCACCTCGCGTGCCAGCGCGGCAGCCAGCAGGTCCATCAGGCCGGAGACTTCCTCCTGCGGGCGGTTCCAGTTCTCGGACGAGAAGGCGAACACGGTCAACACGCCGATGCCGCGCTGGGCACAGGCGCGCACGCAGCGGCGCAGCGCATCCACGCCAACCTTGTGGCCCGCCACGCGCGGCAGCATGCGCCGCGTCGCCCAACGCCCATTGCCGTCCATCACGATCGCGACGTGGTGGGGGACCGGACCGGGCTCAGGGCCTGTGATCATATGACTCGCGCTCCATTGACGGCGAGCGATCAGAGGCCGAGGGTTTCTTGGCATGCAAGGCGGGCATGGATGAAAGCCTCGCCTCTCAGACCGCCATGATGTCGCTTTCCTTGGCCGCCACCAACTGGTCGATCGCCGTGACGTGCCGATCCGTGACCTTCTGGATGTCGGCCTCGGCGCGCTTGAGATCGTCTTCGGTGGCCAGCTTGTCCTTCACGAGTTTCTTGATCGCCTCGTTGGCGTCCCGGCGCAGGCTGCGCACCGCGATCTTCGCCGACTCGCCCTCGCCGCGCACGACCTTGGTGAGTTCCCGGCGCCGCTCCTCCGTCATCGGTGGCATCGGCACCCTGATCAGTTCGCCCATGGACGCCGGGTTCAGGCCCAGGTCACTCTCGCGAATGGCCTTCTCGATCTTCGCGCCCATGCCCTTTTCCCAGGGCTGGATGCCGATCGTGCGCGCGTCGATCAGCGACACGTTGGCGACCTGGCTGATCGGCAGCGTGGAACCGTAATACTCCACGTGCACCGAATCGAGCAAGGCCGGATTCGCGCGCCCGGTACGGATCTTGGTCAGGGCGGCCTTGAACACCTCGATCGACTGGTCCATCCGGACCTGTGCCGTATGCTTGATTTCTGCAAGCTCCATCATCTGCTCCCGCAAGCGCCAGGACCATCGTTCCCGGCAATGGTTGCCCGATGCCGATTGTCAGGCATTCTCAGGCATACACCAGCGTACCCTCGTCCTCGCCAAGGATCACCCGCCGCAGCGCGCCGTGCTTGACGATCGAGAACACCCGGATCGGCAACTTCTGGTCGCGGCACAGTGCAAAGGCCGTGGCGTCCATGATGCCGAGATTCTTCGCCATGGCCTCGTCGAACGATATCCGGTGGTAACGGGTCGCTCCCGGGTCCCGCTTCGGATCGGCCGTGTAGACACCATCGACCTTGGTCGCCTTCAGCACCACCTGCGCGCCGATCTCGGCGCCACGCAGCGCAGCCGCGGTGTCGGTGGTGAAGAACGGGTTGCCGGTGCCGGCGG
>JBDHRZ010000198.1:0-5944 GCA_039807845.1 Rhodoferax sp. | reverse complement strand
TAACACAAGCAATTTTAGTGACTACATTCAAAAGCACGAAAAAGGCCCAAAAGGGCCAAATTCATGAGGCGCGATAAGGACTTGCTGGCGCCCCGCCTCAGGGCACTGCGCGGAACTTCAGTCTAGGTTGCCGCTGCGCTTCGATGGACAGCGGCTGCCGATCTACCGCGAGCCACCAACGCTGGGTCAGCACACGCAGGAAGTGCGCGGCGCGAAGAGTGCCGGCGAATAGATATGCCGCCACGCCAAAGGAGCCGTGCGGTCTGCCCTGGACCAGGAACACCGCCGTCTGCTGTGCGCAATCAGTCGCGTCCCAAGGCCAGCGTCATTCATAGCGACGCTCTTCCCACCACGGAAAGCTCGGCGGCATGTCCTGACTCACACGGCCCGGGAACTGAGCGGCGCGCTTCTCGCGGAACGACGCGATGCCTTCGCGCGTGTCGGCGGAACGGGCACGCTCATAGACCACGCGAGAGTCGACCTTGTGCGCCTGCATCGGGTGGTCCTCGGTGAGCATCTTCCACATCATCTGGCGCGTGATGGCAACCGACACCGGCGCACTGTGCACGGTCATCTCCAGCGCGATCTGACGGGCACGGGGCAGCAGTTCGTCGGGCGGCACAACCTCACTCACCAGCCTGGCGTGCAGCGCTTCGGCCGCATCGAACACGCGCCCGGAGCACGCCCACTGCATGGCCTGCGAGATGCCGACGATGCGTGGCAGGAACCAGCTGGAGGCCGCCTCCGGCACGATGCCGCGGCGCGCGAACACGAAGCCGAAGCGCGCCTGCTCGCTGGCAATGCGCACGTCCATCGGCAGCAGCATGGTGGAGCCGACGCCGACGGCCGCGCCGTTGACCGCGGCGATCACGGGCTTGAGGCACTCGAAGATGCGCAGCGTCAAGCGACCACCTCCATCGCGCATCGCCTCATTGGCGTAGTCGGGCGTTCCGTCCGGGCGCAGCGGGATTTCCGCAGTGGATGCACCGCCGAACGACCCGCCGCTGAGGTCGGCTCCCGCGCAGAACGCCCGTCCGGCCCCGGTCACGATGACCGCCTTCACCGCGTCGTCGCGATCCGCACGATCGAGCGCGTCGACCAGGTCGAGCCGCATCTGCCGGGTGAATGCATTCAGCTGCTCGGGCCGGTGCAGCGTGATCGTGAGGATCCCGTCCTGCACCTCGCAGAGGATGGTTTCAAAGGCCGTCGTACTCATCGGACACTCCTGGAAACTGGGGCTTGTAGAGGCGCCACGTTAACACGCGCCACTCTCGTGCATGCCAACAATGTCGGCCTGGTCGGCGGCCGCACAACTGCTGCGTCAATTCGAAGAACTGCAAGGGTCAATCCGACGATGCTTGGCTGTTGCACGAACGACTCCCGGACAGGCGCTCGATTGTGTCCGCAAGCAGCACCGACAATGGTCTGCGACTCCACATGCACGAAAGGAAACGAAGATGGCGTTGCCGCCACTGCTGCAGAACCTGCGCCTTCCCGTCATCGCCGCGCCGATGTTCCTGGTCAGTTCCCCTGCCCTGCTGATCGCCCAGTGCAAGGCCGGCATCGTCGGCTCCATGCCCGCGCTCAACGCGCGGCCCTCGGAGCAACTCGACGATTGGTTGGCCGAGATCATGGAAACGCTGGCAGCACACAGCGCCACACACCCCGAGCAACCGGCAGCCCCGTTTGCCATCAACCTGATCGTGCACGGGACCAACGAGCGACTGGAGCGCGATGTGCTGACCTGCGAGAAGCACGAGGTGCCGCTGGTCATCTCCTCGCTGGGCGCACGCACGGAAATCAACGACGCCGTGCACCGCTGGGGCGGCATCACGATGCACGACGTGATCAACGACCGCTTCGCGCACAAAGCCATCGACAAGGGCGCAGATGGGCTGATCGCGGTGGCGGCCGGCGCCGGCGGGCACGCGGGCAGCACCAGCCCGTTTGCGCTGGTCGAGGAAATCCGGCGCTGGTTCGACGGGCCACTCGCGCTCTCGGGCGCGATCGCCACCGGCCGCGGAGTGCTGGCCGCCCGGGCCATCGGGGCGGACTTCGCCTACATCGGCTCGGCCTTCATCGCCACCGAGGAGGCCAACGCGCCGCAAGCCTACCAGCAGACCATCATCGACAGCAGCAGCGACGACATCCTGTACTCGAACTACTTCACCGGGGTGTACGGTAACTACCTCAAGCCGACCATCCGCGGCGCCGGGCTGGACCCCGACAACCTGCCCGCGCGCGAGAAGGGCATGCAGTTCGCGCGGGATGGCGGCGGCGCCAAGATCAAGGCATGGCGCGACGTGCGCGGCGCCGGGCACGGGATCGGGGTGATCGACGCGGTGGTGCCGGTCGCCGCGCTGGTACAGCGACTGGAGCAGGAATACCGGGCGGCGCGCAGCGTGCTCACCGACTGAAACGGGGCAGCAGGTCAGCAGGTGCGCCGCAAGAAGGCACACCCTGTGCCGCGGCGGCAGCGCGAGAAGATGCAATCACGCGCCCGCACGACAGCGCCGGATGCGTACCATCGCCCCATGGAACTGCGGACGCTGCGCTATTTCCTGGCCGTGCTGGAAGCCGGCAGCCTGTCGCGCGCGGCGGGTGCGCTCTACATCGCCCAGCCCGCATTGACGGCCCAGATGAAGAAGCTCGAGGACGAACTCGGTGCGCAGTTGTTCGAGCGCTCGCACACCGGGGTCACACCCACCCCGGCCGGCCTGCAGTTGTACGAGGATGCGCGCCGCCTGCTGAGTGATGCCGACGCGCTGCGCGAGCGCATGCGCCGCCTGCCCAAGGGGCCCGAAGGATCGGTGACGGTGGCGTTGCCGTTCCTGCTGGCGTCGCTGCTGGCGGGTCCGTTGCTCACACGCCTGAAGCAGACGTACCCGCGCATCCGCGTGTTCGTGCTCGACGACCTGAGCCTGGTCGTGCGCCAGGCCATGCTCGATCATCGTGCCGAGATCGGCGTACTGGTCGATGCGCCCTCGGTCGAAGGCCTGGCCTGCCGGCCACTGGCGCGCGAAGCGATTTACCTCTCCGGCCACGACGCCGACGGCCAGGTCGCGCGCCTCCTGAAGCCGCCACGCGCAGGACAGAGCAGACGCCGCACCGCCGACGGGCGGCCGATCGGCGAAATCGGGTTCGCGGCCGCCATCAGGCTGCCACTGCTGCTGCAGTCGCGCCGCTTCGCCATCCGCCGCCAGGTCGAGGAGGCGGCTGGCACGCTGAAAGTCCCGCTCAACGTGGTGCACGAGCACGACTCCACGCGCGTGATTCGCTCGCTGTTCCTCTGTGGTGCCGGCTTCACCTTCACGCCCGCGTGCTCGCTGGGCGATGCACCCGTGCAGGGTGGGCGCTGGCTGACCGCGCGCGTCGTGCAGCCCGAACTCACGCGCTCCTACACCCTCGCCACCCCGGAGGGCAAGACCATCTCGGCCGCGGCCCAGGTCGTGATCGAGGCACTGGCGCGCACCGCACGCGAGCTGATCGAATCTGGCTCTTGGGATGCGCATTGGCTGGGCGGGCGCTGGAGTGCCAGCACAGGCGCCTGAACCACCACGGGTTCGCCCAGGGCCATCAATCGAATTGATGGCTGCGCATCAGCAAACAGTATTTCCTCCTCGAAGGCATCTTCTGGAACAGTTGCGCCGTGCGCCCCGGACGTCCGGAGCCACGCATCCAGGAGACAGCCATCAACCGATCGAACCTTCCCCACGCCCACGCGCCGCGCCCGGTCGTCAACGTCGGCGCGCTGGTGGCCAGGTGTGCGCGCGGCTACGCGCGTCGCGTAGCCGTGCGCAGCGCAGAGCGCAGCCTCACCTATGCGCAACTCGAACAACGCTCCAACCGCCTGGCCAACGCCCTGCTCGGCCTGGGACTGCAGCGCGGCGACCGCGTAGGCATCTACCTGCCCAACTGCCCGGAGATCGTGGAAATCGAACTGGCCTGCTACAAGGCCGGTCTGGTGAAGGCACCGTTCAACGCCCGCCTGTCGCCGGCCGAAGTCGGCGAGATCGCCGCCAACAGCGAAGCTGCGGTGATCGTGACGAGCGGCAAGCGCGCCGAGAGCTTCCGTCCGCACATCCGCACTGCGATGCCGAGATTGCTGCTGCTCGACGGCGGCGACAGCGGCTACGAGGAGGTGCTGGCGCGCGCCAGCGACGCCTTTGCGCCCGTGGCCGTCAGCGCAGACGAACTGGCGGTGCTGCACTACACCTCGGGATCCTCGGGCGTGCTCAAGGCCGCCATGCAGACGTTCGGCAACCGGCTTGCGCAACTGCGCAAGTTCCTGCTGCGCAGCGAGGCGGCCGGCGATGGCAGCATCCTGGGCCTGGTCGGGCCCGTCACGCACGCGTCGGGCATGCAGATGGTGCCGGCGCTGTGCAGCGGCATGACGATCCGCCTGTTCTCCCACTTCGAGCCGCAGCGCTTCCTGGCCGAAATGCGTGCCGAGCGCGTCACGCACACCTTCATGGTGCCGACCATGATCAACATGCTGCTGGCCGAATTGGAGGGCCAGTACCGCCCGTTGCCGGACCTGCGACGCCTGGGCTACGGCGCCGCGCCGATGGCGCCGGCACGCATCCTGCGTGCGATGGACGTGTTCGGTCCGGTGCTCACGCAAGGGTACGGTGCCGGCGAGACGACCTCGGGCGTCTGTGCGCTCACCATCGAGGATCACCTGTACGCGCGCGCTGCACGCCCCGAGCGGCTGGCTTCGTGCGGCCAGCCACTGCTCGAGTGCGACGTGCAGATCGTCGGCGAGGACGGCGAGCCCGTGGCCACCGGCGAAATCGGCGAGATCGTGGTCGGCGGCGAAGACGTGTTTGCCGGCTACTGGCGCGCGCCGGATCTCACGGCCGAGGTGCTGAAGAACGGCCGCTACCACACGGGCGACCTCGCGCGCATGGATGAGGACGGCTATGTCTACATCGTCGATCGCAAGAAGGACATGGTGATCAGCGGCGGTTTCAACGTCTACCCGTCCGAGGTCGAGGCCGTGCTGTACCAGCACCCTGCGGTGCACGACGCCTGCGTGTTCGCCATGCCCGACGACAAATGGGGCGAGGCGGTGGCGGCCCAGGTGGTGCTCAAGGTCGGCGCGCGCGTCGATGCGGCGGCGCTGGATGCCTTCTGCAACGAGCGCCTGGCCGGCTTCAAGCGCCCGCGCCACATCGAATTCGTCGGCGATCTGCCCAGGAACCCGAACGGCAAGGTGATGCGCAAGGCAGTGCAGGCGCCGTATTGGGCCGGCCGCGGCAGAAAGGTGAACTGAGCATGGACACGACTGCGTCACAACCGGTATCCGCGCCGATCTTCGACGGCCCGTTCGAAGGCTCGGAACGCGCCGCCGGCATCGCACGGCGCGTGCAGGACTTCCTGCACGGCGAACTGGCCGAACTGGCGCGCGAGCACCAGGTCGGCCAGGAACAGGGCGCCTCGCGCGAACTGCTGCAGCAGGTGTGGAAGCGCTCGCACGAACTGGGCTTCTACGGCATGACGCTGCCCGAGCAGATGGGCGGGATGGGCTTGTCGGTGCTCGACCACGCACTGGTGAAGGAGGCGATCTACGCCACCGGCTCACCCTTTGCGCCGCACGTGTTCGGCGAGCTGAGCGGACCGCCGCGCGTGGGGGCGTTGGCACGTCTTGCCACCCCGCAGCAGATGCAGCAATTCATCCTGCCGGTGGCACGAGCGGAGAAGGCGATCTGCTTCGCGCTCACCGAAACGGGAGCGGGCTCGGACGCCGGCGCGCTGGAAACACGCGCGCTGCGCGAGGGCAGCGACTGGCTGCTGAGCGGTCGCAAGCGCTTCATCTCGGGCTCGCCGTTCGCCGACTACGCGATATTGATGGCGTCCACCGCCGAAACGCCGCAGCCGGACCCGAACCAGCGCGAGATCAGTGCCTTCTTCGTCGACCTGAACGCCCCCGGCGTACGCCGCG
>JBDHRZ010000197.1:0-5945 GCA_039807845.1 Rhodoferax sp. | reverse complement strand
GCGCGCATACCAAGTGGGCATGGTCAACAAGGTGGTGCCGCGCGCCGAGCTCGCCGACGCGGTGCTGGCCGGGGCGCGCGAGGTCGCGCAGCAGCCGCGCCTGGGGCTGTCGCTCACCAAGACGGTGATCAACAAGGCGGAGGAACTGCAGGGCCTGCGCACGACCATGGACATCGCGTTCGGCTACCACCACTTCGCGCATGCGCACAGCCAGGTGCTGGGTGCGGGCGCGCTCGGTGGCCAGGATGCGCGCTCGATGGCGCGCGCGAACAAGCAGGACGGGTCGGCTCAGTGAACCCGCCGCGCCCGCTGCTGCGCACCCCCTTGTGCGACCTGCTCGGGTGCGAGTACCCGGTGGTGCAGACCGCCATGGGCTGGGTGGCGGGCTCCGGCCTGGTGGCGGCCACGGTGAACGCCGGCGGCTTCGGCTTCCTGGCCGGCGCGACGATCGCGCCCGAGCGCATCGAGGCCGAGATCGTGCGCGTGCGCGAGCTTACCGGGGACCGCCCGTTCGGCCTGAACTTCCACATGTTCCAGCCCAACGCGCAGCAACTGCTCGATCTGGCGGTGCGCCACCGCGTGCGCGCGGTCAGCTATGGCCGGGGCCCGGACAGGCAGACCATCGCCCGGCTGCGCGCGGCCGGCATCGTCTGCATGCCCACGGTCGGTGCGTTGAAACACGCACAGAAGGCGATCGAACTCGGTGCCGAGGTGGTCACGGTGCAGGGTGGCGAAGGTGGCGGTCACACCGGCGCCGTGCCCACCACCGTGCTGCTGCCGCAGGTGGTCGATGCGGTGCGGGTGCCGGTGGTGGCGGCCGGCGGCTTCTACGACGGCCGCGGCCTGCTGGCGGCGCTGGCCTACGGCGCGCAGGGCGTGGCCATGGGCACGCGCTTCCTGATGACGAGTGACTCGGGCGTGCCCGCCGACACGCTGGCGCGTTACCTGCAGGTGCGTGACCCGGAAGTGATCCGCGTCTCGTACGCGGTGGACGGCATGCCGCAGCGCATGCTGCCCAACGAATTGATGCAGCGCCTGGAGCAGTCCTCGGCGCTGCACCGTGTGCGCCTGGCGCTGACGCTCGCACAGCAATGGAAGGCGCACACCGGCATGACCAGCGCGCACGCGCTGCGCGTGCTCTGGCAGGCGTTGCGCGAAGACGCCTCCAGCGTGGCGCAGACGGTGATGGCGGCGAACGCGCCGATGTTGCTGCAGCGCGCCATGGTGGACGGGCGCCCGGCCGAGGGGGTGATGTCGGCGGGACAGGTCGCCGCACTGATCACGCGGCTGGATTCCTGCGCGGACGTGGTGCAGGGCATCGTGCGCCAGGCGCTCGCGCAGCAGGCGGCGCTGGCGGGCGTTGGCGCGCCTGTGGCATCGACAGGTGTTGGAGCGCTCGCGCCGTCGGCAGGCATTGCGGCACCGGCGGCGCCCGTCGATGGCGCGCTGCCGGCCGCGTCGGCCGTTGCCGCCGGTGCTTGAGGCGCCCGATGGAGGATTTCGCATGAACACGGCCGGACAATTCCAGGTCAGCGTACACACCGACGGCGTGGCCGAGCTGGTGCTCGACCGCGCGCCGGTGAACGCGCTCAACTGCGCCGGCTGGCACGCGCTGGCCGACGCCATCCTCGCGCTGGGGGCGCGCAGCGACGTGCGCGTGCTCGTGATCCGCGCCGAGCACCGGGGCTTCTGTGCCGGCGTCGACATCAAGGAACTGGCCGCCGACGCCAGCCTGATCGTCGCGGTGAACGCCGGCAACTACCGCACCTTCGAGGCCGTGCACCGCCTGCAGGTGCCGGTGATCGCGGCGGTGCATGGCTTCGTGCTGGGCGGCGGCATCGGTATCTGCGGCGCGGCCGACATCGTCGTGGCCGCCGAGGACGCCCGCTTCGGCCTGCCCGAGATCGACCGTGGGGCCATGGGCGGGGCGGCGCACCTGCAGCGCATGTTCGGCGTGCAGAAGACGCGCTACCTGTTCTTCACCGGCGAGATGATCGGCGCCCCCGAGGCGCTTGCCCTGGGTGCGATCGAGCGCGTGGTGCCGCGCGAGGCGCTGCGCAGCACCGCGCTGGAGATCGCCGGGCGCATCGCGGCCAAGAGCCCGGCGATGGTGCGCATCGCCAAGGAGGCGCTCAACGGCATCGAGGACGGCAACCTGGAGGCCAAGTACCGCTGGGAGCAGGGCTTCACGCTGCAGGCCTACATGAGCCCGGACTCGGCCGAGACGCGCCACGCCTTCGTGGACAAGCGTGACGCGAAATTCTGAGGCACGCCCATGCAACCTTCCTACACCCCCGCACAGCAGGCGTTCCGGCAGGAGGCGCGCGACTGGCTGCAGGCGCACGTGCCGCGCACGCCGCTGGCGAGCTACGACACGCGCGAGGGCTTCGAGCAGCATCGGGCCTGGGAGGCCACGCTGGCCGACGGCGGCTGGAGCAGCGTGACCTGGCCGCGCGCGCTCGGCGGGCGCGGCTGCGACCTGATCGAGTGGCTGATCTTCGAAGAGGAATACTGGGCGCTGGATGCGCCCATGCGCGTCAACCAGAACGGCATCTACCTGCTCGGCCCGACGCTCATGGAGTTCGGCACCGACGCGCAGAAGCAGCGCTTCCTGCCGCGCATGGCGCGCTGCGACGACATGTGGGCGCAGGGCTGGAGCGAGCCCAATGCCGGCTCCGACATGGCGGCGATCGCCAGCCGCGCGACGCGCCAGGGGGAGCACTACGTGGTCAGCGGCCAGAAGATCTGGTCCACGCGCGCGCTGTTCGCCAACTGGCTGTTCGGCCTGTTTCGCAGTGATCCGGCGTCCAGCCGCCACCACGGGCTGACCTACCTGCTGGTGCCGCTGGACGCGCCGGGCATCACGGTGCGGCCGATCCGCGCGCTCAATGGCAAGCAGGCGTTCGCCGAGGTGTTCTTCGACGAGGTGCGGGTGCCGCTGGAAAACCGGCTGGGCGAAGAAGGACAGGGCTGGAACGTGGCGATGGCCACCGCCGGCTTCGAGCGCGGGCTGGTGCTGCGCTCGCCGGCTCGCTACCAGCGCGCGGTGCACAAGCTCCTCGCGCTGTACCAGCGCCACCGCGCCCAGGCCGACCGCGACCCGGGTATTCGCGCGGCGCTGCTGCAGGCCTGGAGCGCTGCCGAGGCCTACACGCTGTCGAGCTACCACACGGTGAGCCGCCTGCAGCGCGGCGCGCGCATCGGTGCGGAGGCGAGCACGAACAAGATCTTCTGGTCCGAACTGGACTTGCAGTTGCACGAGACCGCCATGCGCATCCTGGGCCCGCGTGCCGAACTGGCCGACGACCCGGAGGTGCACGACTGGCTCGAAGGCTGGCTGTTCGCGCAGGCCGGCCCGATCTATGCCGGCAGCAACGAGATCCAGCGCAACATCATCGCCGAGCGCCTGCTCGGCCTGCCGAAGTCCTGAGCCTGTGAAGTTCACAGGCGCTGAGACGGACCAGACCAGGGGCAACAGGATGGATTTCAGCTTCACCGAAGACCAACTGGCGCTGCGCGACGCGCTGGGCCGCTTCCTGATGGCCGAGATGGCGCCCGAGATGCTGCGCGAACTGTGGGACTCGGAACTCGGCCGCTCGCCACAGTTGTATCGCCGCCTCGCCGAGCAAGGCCTGTGCGCGCTGTCGGTGCCCGAGGCGTACGGCGGCCTGGGGCTGGGCGACGTCGACTGGGCGCTCATGACGCAGGAATTGGGCTACTACGGCATGCCCGATTCGGTGGTGGACACCGCCTGCCTGGGCGCGGGCATGCTGGCGGCGCTCCCGCTCGGGCACGCGGCGCGCGACTGGCTCGCGCGCGTGGTGGATGGGAGCTGCCGCATCGCGGTGGGCCATCCGATCAACCCGCTGGTGTCCGACGCGCACGTGGCCGACCTGCTGCTGCTCGCGCAGGCCACCTCCGCAGGCCTGGCGCTGCACGCGGTGCCGGGCGCTGCGGTGCGCGTGCAGCCGCAGCGCAGCATCGACGCCTCGCGGCGCCTGGCCCTGGTGGATTGGACTGCGTCGGCGCAGACACTGGTGGCAGAGGCGCAACTGGCCGCTCCCTGGTGGGCGACGCTGGCCGAACGCGGCGCGCTGGCCGCCAGCGGGCAACTGGTCGGGCTGGCGCAGCGCATGCTCGACCTGGCGGTGGACTACGCCGCGCAGCGCAAGCAGTTCGGCAAGCCGATCGGCTCGTTCCAGGCCGTCAAGCACCACCTGGCCGACGTGGTGACGCGCATCGAATTCGCCAAGCCCGTGCTGTATCGCGCGGCCTTTGCGCTGGCGCAGGGGGAATCACGGCTGCCGGCGCTGGTGTCGCACGCCAAGCTCGTCTGCGGCGAGGCTGCGGCGCTCGCTGCGCGCAAGGCGATCCAGGTGCACGGCGCCATGGGTTACACCTGGGAAGTCGATCTGCAGATGTTCATGAAGCGTGCCTGGGCGCTCGATGCCGCCTGGGGCGACCGCGCCTACCACCGCGATCGCCTGGCCACGCTGCTGCTCGGCAGCGAGCCCGCGCTGGCGCTGGGCCCGGGCGCCACCTTCGAGCCGGCGGCCACATGAAGCACCGACCCCTTGCCGACCAGGAGATCGAGCACCATGCCTGAAGCCTATATCGTCGATGCGCTGCGCAGCCCCACCGGCCGGCGCAAGGGCGCGCTTGCCGCAATGCACGGGGCCGATCTGGGGGCGCACGTGATCCGCGCGCTGGTCGAGCGCAACCCGATTCCGGCCGAGGACTACGACGACGTCATCTTCGGCTGCGTGGACACGATCGGCCCGCTGGCCGGCGACATCGCGCGCACCGCCTGGCTGGCGGCCGGGCTGCCGCTGGCGGTGCCCGGCACCACCGTCGACCGCCAGTGCGGTTCCTCGCAGCAGGCGGTGCACTTCGCCGCGCAGGCGGTGATGAGCGGTACCCAGGACGTGGTGCTCGCCGGCGGTGTGCAGACCATGAGTTCGGTGCCCATCGGCTCGGCGATGCTGGCTGGCCAGCCGCTGGGGTTCACCACTCCGTTTGCGCAGAGCCGCGGCTGGCAGGCGCGCTTCGGCGATGCGCCGGTGAACCAGTTCTACGCGGCGCAGCGCATCGCCGACCATTGGGATTTGAGCCGCGCCGACCTGGAAGTGTTCGCCAAGCAGAGCCACGACCGTGCGCTGGCCGCGATCGCCGAGGGCCGCTTTGCGCGCGAAATCGTGTCGGTGGGCGCGTTCGCCATGGACGAGACCGCGCGTGCGAGCACGCTCGAGAAGATGGCGCAACTCGCACCGGTGGACCCGGCCTATCCCAAGATCACGGCCGCGGTGTCGAGTTCGACCTGCGATGCGGCGGCCGCGTTGCTGGTGGTCTCCGAGACCGCGCTCAAACGCTACGGACTGCGCCCGCGTGCGCGCATCCACCACCTGAGCGTGCGCGCAGACGACCCGATCTGGCACCTCACCGCGCCCATCCCGGCCACTGCGCATGCGCTGCGCAAGAGCGGCATGCGGCTGGAGGACATCGACCGCGTCGAGATCAACGAGGCGTTCGCCTCGGTGGCGCTCGCCTGGCTGAAGGAGACCGGCTATCCGCACGCGCGCACCAACGTCAACGGCGGAGCGATTGCGCTCGGCCATCCGCTGGGCGCATCGGGCGCAAAGCTGATGACGACGCTCTTGCATGAGCTCGAACGCTGTGGCGGGCGCTACGGGCTGCAGACCATGTGCGAGGGCGGCGGGCAGGCCAACGTGACCATCATCGAGCGGCTGTAGCCGTACGCACGGTCGGGCCGCGGGCGGTCGGACTCCAGGCCTGCATCACCATCAATGGGAGGCTGTGAAACCATGGGACTTTGCGATGACCGCACGGTACTGATCACCGGCGCGGGGGCTGGACTGGGGCGCGCCTACGCGTTGGCCTTTGCCGAGGCGGGCGCGCAGGTGGTGGTGAACGACGTGCGCACCGAG
>JBDHRZ010000196.1:0-5946 GCA_039807845.1 Rhodoferax sp. | reverse complement strand
CAAGACCGAGGTCTTCTTCAAGCTGCGCCTGTTCAGCTCGCTGCCCTATCTGTTCTCGGCACTGCGCATCTCGGCTTCGCTGGCGGTGATCGGTGCGGTGGTGGGTGAATGGATCGGCGCGAACACCGGCATCGGCGCACTGATCATCCAGGCCACCTTCAACTTCGACTCGGCGCTGCTGTACGCCGCCATCGTCATGAGCGCGCTGCTGACGGGCGCGTTCTACCTGGCCGTCGCGCTGGTCGAGCGCGCAGTGGTGCGCTGGCAACCCGATCAGCAACCCGTCTGACGAACGACGCCAGCAACGCCAAGACCGGCGCACAGCGAGCGAACCGGAGCACCGGCAACGAAACCAAGGACACGCCATGAACCCAACCTCGACAACGATTCAACAGCCGGCCAGCGATGTCCGGGTCGTCTCGCAGGCCGACGTGGTCGTCGTCGGCGGCGGCCCAGCCGGCATTTCGGCCGCACTGGCCGCCGCCCGCAATGGTGCGCGTGTCACCCTGCTCGAGCGCTACAACCACCTCGGCGGCCTCGCCTCGGGCGGCATGGTGCTGGTGCTCGACGACATGTGGGACAACCATCTGGGCGAAATCTCGGTGCGCGGCAACTGCATCGCGATGATCGAACGGCTGGCCGCGCGCGCGCAGGCGTTCTACCCGCGCGAGAACGAATGGGGCCGGGATCCGGCCTCCTACCGGCGCTGGGGGCGCTGGGGCGCGTTCGACTTCCACGCTCACGTGACGCCGCATCCGGTGTGCTTTGCCGCGGCCTTCGACCCGGACGGCTGGAAGCGGCTATCGCTCGAGATGGTGACCGCGGCGGGCATCGAGTTGCGCCTGCACTCGTGGTTCTCGCACACGCTGGTCGAGGATGGCGTGGCCCGTGGTGTTGTAGTGCAGAGCAAGGCCGGGCCGCAGGCGATCCTGGGCCGGATCGTGATCGACACCACCGGGGACCTGGATGTGGCGGCCAGCGCAGGCGCGCCGCACACCGGCGGCAACTACATCATGACCACCGTGTTCCGGCTCGGCGGCGTCGATACCGACGAAGCCGAGCGCTTCGAACAGGAGGAGCCCGCGCGGTTCGCGGCGCTCGACCGGCAGATCAAGAAGATCCTGGGCGGTTCCTGGGGCTACTGGTGGCTGAAGACGCCGCTGCCGGGCATCGTCTGGTGCAACTGCCCGCACATGACGGGCCTGGATGGTCAGAAGGTGGAAGACCTGACGCGCGCGGAAGTCCAGGGCCGCGGCCACCTGCACGCCGTGGTCGACTTCGTGCGCGCCAACCTGCCCGGCTTCGAGCGGTGCTTCGTCGTCGATGTCGCGCCGCAGACTGGCGTGCGCCAGACCCGCCTGCTCGAAGGCGAATACATCCTGACCAAGGAAGACCTCAAGCAACGCACGCGCTTTGTCGACAGCGTGGCGCGCGGCCGCGACTACTACATGCCGTATCGCGTGCTGCTGCCGCAGAAGATCGACAACCTGCTGGTCGCCGGTCGGCACTTTTCGGTCACCTCGGCGGCCCAGAAGACCTCGCGCGAGATTCCACCCTGCATGGCCATGGGCGAGGCGGCCGGCACCGCCGCCGCGCTGGCAGTCAGCGCCAACGTGACGGCGCGCAGGGTCGACGTCGCTGCACTGCAGAAGACCTTGCGTGCCCAGGGCTGTGACCCGGGCGACCAGGTCGGCCGCGACGCCGACGTCGCCGCGCTGGCGCGTGCGCTGGCCACCCACGAATCCGTACTGGAGACCACATGAACGATCCCGCCACCGACCACTCCAACTTGCCCCTGAGCGGCATCCGGGTCGTCGATTTCACCCAGGTCATGATGGGCCCGGTCTGCACCCAGATGCTGGGCGACTATGGCGCCGACGTGCTGAAGATCGAGCGCAAGGGCGCGGGCGACCTGAGCCGCTCCACCTTCGAGCCGGTGCATGGCGCGGACAACCCGATCTTCTGCAGCCTGAACCGCAACAAGCGCAGCGCCGCGCTCGACCTGCGCGACCCGGCTGCGCTGGCGGCGGTCAAGGCCCTGATCACGGACGCCGACGTGGTGGTGAACAACTTCCGCGCCGGCGTGATGGAGCGCATGGGTCTGGGCTACGAGGATTGCCTGGCCCTCAACCCGCGCATCATCTACGCCGTGGGCACCGGCTATGGCGAAAGCGGTCCCTACGCGCACAAGGGTGGGCAGGACGTGCTGGCGCAGGCGATGAGCGGCGTCATGCTCCGGCGCGCCGACGACGCGCTGCCGATCTCCGTCTACCCGACCGCGCTGTGCGACTACAGCGCCGGCATGCACATGGTGCAGGGCATCCTGCTGGCGCTGCTGCATCGCGCCAGGACCGGCCGCGGGCAGAAGATCAGCGTGTCGCTGTACGACTCGATGCTGGCGATGCAGATGCAGGAAGCGGCCATGATCATGATGGCCGACTCCGAGGTCAACTGGGCCGCGATGCCGCTGTCGGGCGTATTCGACACGCGAGACGGCGCGCTGGTGCTGGTGGGCGCTTTCAAGGCCAATCCGCTGCAGGACATCTGTCGCGCGCTGGGCCTGCCCGACCTCTCCGCCGACCCGAAGTACTGCAACCTGAACCAGCAGTTCAAGAACAAGGCGGAACTGCAGCGCATGTTCCGCGAGCGCTTCGCGAGCGACACGAACGCACACTGGCTGCAGCGGCTCGAGCAGCAGGACCTGCTGTGCGCACCGGTGCGCGACCTGCGCGAGGCGCTGGTCGATGCGCAGACACTGCACAACGGCATGCTGATGGAAGGCCCGGGCGAAGGTCAGACCTGCCGCTTCATCGGCAGCCCGATCCACATGTCCGAGGCTTCGGCGGCCCTGCGGCGTGCACCGCCGCGGCTGGGCCAGCACACGCAGGAAATCCTCGACCTGGTGCAACGGCAGGCGCAGGCATCATGAGCGTCCAGTTCACCGTCGCCAACCACGTCGCCACCGTGACGCTGGACCGGCCGCAGGCGCTCAATGCGGTCGACCTGGCCACCGAGGCCGAACTGCAGCGCATCTGGAGCGCCATCGAGCACGACCGCGACGTGCGCGTGGTCGTCCTCACCGGCTCGGGTGAGCGCGCCTTCTGCACCGGCGCCGATCTCAAGAATCCGGCGGTGAGCGGCCTCGAATACTGGGCTGCCTCGCGCGTGGGCGGCTTCGGCGGCATCGCGCTGCGCGAAACGCTCAACGTGCCGGTGCTCGCGCGCGTGAACGGCTTTGCGCTGGGCGGCGGCATGGAGATGGTGCTGGGCTGCGACATCGTCGTCGCCTGCGAGGAAGCCAGCTTCGGCCTGCCCGAGGCGCGCGTCGGGCGCATGCCGCTGGACGGCGGCATGACGCTGTTGCAGCGCCAGGTGCCGTTTCGCACCGCCATGGCGATGATGCTGACCGGCCGGCGCGTGAGCGCGCGCGAGGCGCTGGAGATGGGCCTGGTGAACGAGGTGGTGCCGCGTGCGCAGCTCGACACCGCGGTGCAGCGCTGGGTGGACGAGCTGCTCGCCTGCGCGCCGCTGTCGCAGCAGGCGATCAAGCAGGTGGTGCGCCTGACCGGCACGCTGTCGCCCGCGCAGGCGCAGGCGATGCGGCTGCCGGCCGTGGTGGCAGCGCTGCAGTCCGAGGACGCCAAAGAAGGAGTGCTGGCGTTCCAGCAAAAGCGCAAGCCGCAATGGAGCGGACGCTGAGCGTGACAGCGGGCCGACCCTGAACCCCTCGTGCGGGCCGTAACCTGGCCGCAATCCGACATCGCTGTGCACCGCCGCTGACGGAACCAGGCGCGGCAAGCGCAGGAGAAGCTGGGCCTGTGTCTATAGTGCGGCCTGCCACCCCGAGTCCCGCATGCCCCGCTTCGCTGCCAATCTCAGCACGCTCTACCGCGAGCACGACTTCCTGGCGCGCTTCGGCGCAGCCGCCGCGGACGGCTTCGCGGCGGTCGAGTGCCAATTTCCCTACGACCATGCGGCGGCCGAACTGGCGCACCGGCTCGCCGACAACGGCCTGCAGCAGGTGTTGTTCAACGCCCCGCCCGGCCCGCCGGAATCCGGTGCGCGCGGCCTGGCCTGCCGCCCGGGCAGCGAAGCCGCGTTTCGCTCCGGCGTGCTGCGGGCGCTCGAATATGCGCAGGCGCTGCAGTGTCCGCGCATCCACGTGATGGCTGGTCTCGTGCCCGCCGCGGCGGACGCGCAGCGTGTCGAGCAGACCTGGCTGGCGAACCTGGCGTGGGCAGCGCAACAGGCGGCCGGCGCCGGCTGCGAGGTGCTGATCGAGCCCTTGAACACGCGCGACAACCCGGGCTATTTCCTGACCCGCCAGGACCAGGCGCACCACACGGTGCGCGCCATCGGCGCAGCAAACCTGAAGGTGCAGATGGACCTGTACCACTGCCAGATCGCCGAAGGCGACCTGGCCATGAAACTGCGCCGCTGGCTGCCCACCGGACAGGTCGGCCACCTGCAGATCGCCGGTGTGCCGCTGCGCCAGGAACCCGACCTGGGCGAACTGCACTACCCATACCTGTTCGACCTGATCGACGACCTGGCCGCGCAGCACGACTGGCACGGCTGGATCGGCTGCGAATACCATCCCGCACGCGGCGCGGCCCCCGGTGCAACCAGCGCCGGACTGGACTGGCTGCGTGCGCGCGGGAACCACTGAACCAAATTGCGATCGACAATGGCAGGCGTCGCACCAGCGCGGTGGCGGCGACACGTGCCGCCCGGACCAGTCGAGCGGCGTCCCCAGCACGAGGCATACATGGCGCAATCGATGACGTTCCTGTGGCCGCAGTACCTCTGGCTGCTGTGGGCCATTCCAGTCCTGATCCTGCTCTACGTCTGGCTGCTGCGCCGGCGCAAGAAGCTGGCGCTGCGCTTTGCCAGCATCGAGCTGATCCGCCAGGCCATCGGCGCGGGCACGCTCTGGCGCCGCCATCTGCCGCCGGCCCTGTTCCTGCTCGCGCTGACGGCCGCGCTGCTCGCGGCCGCGCGCCCGACGGCGCTCATCGCGCTGCCGTCCAGCCGGGCGACCATCATGTTGGTGATCGACGTGTCGCTGAGCATGCGCGCGACCGACATCAAGCCCAGCCGGATCGAAGCCGCCACGGCGGCCGCGCGATCCTTCCTCGAAGCGCTGCCGCGCAACATCCGGGTCGGGATCGTCACCTTCGCCGGCACCGCGCAGGTGGTGCAGCCGATCACCCTGCAGCGCGAAGACCTGCTGGCCGCGATCGACCGCTTCCAACTGCAACGCGGCACGGCCACCGGCAACGGCATCGTGGTCGCGCTCTCCGAACTGTTTCCCGAGCACGGCATCGACCTCGGCGAGATGACCTACGGCAGCGGCCGGCGCGGCAGGAGCCTGGACACGCCGGCGCCCAAGCCGAAGAAGGACTTCGTTCCGGTGGCGCCCGGCTCCTACAGTTCCGCCGCCATCGTGCTGCTCACCGACGGCCGGCGCACCACCGGCGTCGACCCGCAGGAGGCCGCAAAGATGGCGGCCGAGCGCGGCATCCGCGTGTACGCGATCGGACTGGGCACCAACCAGGCCCAGATCCCCGGCTTCGAGGGCTGGTCATCGATCTACCTGCAGCTCGACGAACCCAGCCTGAAGGCGATCGCCAACACCACGCAGGGCGAGTACTACTACGCCGACCACGCCGACGCGCTCATGACGGTCTACGAGAAACTGAGTTCGCGGCTGCAGGTCGACAAGCAGCAGACCGAACTCTCCTCCCTGCTGGCCATGGCCGCCGCCGTGCTGGCCCTGGGCGCTGCGGGCCTGTCGCTGCTGTGGTTCAACCGCATCGTCTAAGCTGAAGTTCCCCCGCCGCCGGCCCGAATTCCCTTGTTCCATCAACGACTTGCGATGGATTTCTGGTTTTGGTTTCTGACTACGGCTGGATGGAGCGGATCAGCGCCAGGGCACGCTGCTGA
>JBDHRZ010000195.1:0-5950 GCA_039807845.1 Rhodoferax sp. | reverse complement strand
CTGCTCAAGCGCGAGGACCAGCAGCCGGTGCACAGCTTCAAGCTGCGCGGGCCTACAACAAGATGGTGCGGCTCGATGCGCAGCAACTCGGGCGCGGCGTGCTCTGCGCCTCGGCGGGCAACCATGCGCAGGGCGTGGCGCTGAGCGCGCACAAGCTCGGCGCGCGTGCAGTGGTCGTGATGCCCACGACCACGCCCCAGCTCAAGGTCGAGGCGGTGAAGGCGCTCGGCGGCGAAGTGGTGCTGCACGGCGACAGCTACTCGGACGCCTACGCACACGCGCTGCGGCTGCAGCAGGAACAGGGCCTCACGTTCGTGCATCCGTTCGACGACCCGGACGTGATCGCCGGCCAGGGCACCGTCGGCATGGAGATCCTGCGCCAGCACCAGGGCGACCTGCACGCGATCTTCATCGCCATCGGCGGCGGCGGACTGGTCGCGGGCGTGGCCAACTACATCAAGGCGGTACGCCCCGAGGTGAAGGTGATCGGCGTGCAGATGAGCGACTCGGACGCGATGCTGCAGTCGGTGCGCCGCCGCGAGCGGGTCGCCCTGCCCGACGTCGGTCTGTTCTCCGACGGCACCGCCGTCAAGCAGGTCGGCGAGGAGACGTTTCGCCTCGCCAGCACGCTGGTGGACGAGTTCGTCAGCGTCGACACCGACGCGGTGTGCGCCGCCATCAAGGACGTGTTCGTCGACACGCGCAGCATCGTCGAGCCGGCCGGCGCGCTGGCGGTGGCCGGGCTGAAGCAGTACGTGGCGACGCGCAAGACACGCGGCGAGACCTACGTCGCGATCCTGAGCGGCGCCAACATGAACTTCGACCGGCTGCGCTTCGTGGCCGAGCGCGCCGAGGTGGGAGAGGAGCGCGAGGCCCTGTTCGCGGTGACGATTCCCGAGGAGCGCGGCAGCTTCCGGCGCTTCTGCGAACTGATCGGCAGCCTGCCCGGCGGGCCGCGCAACGTCACCGAGTTCAACTACCGGATCAGCGACGCGAAGCGCGCGCATGTATTCGTCGGCGTCACCACGCACGGCAAGGGCGAAAGCGGCAGGATTGCCGCGAGCTTCAACAAGCATGGCTTCGAGACGCTCGACCTCACGCACGACGACCTCGCGCAGGAACACCTGCGCCACATGGTCGGCGGCCATTCGGCGCTCGCCCACGATGAGCGGCTGCTGCGCTTCGTGTTTCCGGAGCGCCCCGGAGCCTTGATGAAATTCCTCAGCCTGATGAGCCCGGGCTGGAACATCAGCCTGTTCCACTACCGCAACCAGGGTGCGGATTACGGGCGCATCCTGGTCGGGCTGCAGGTGCCCGCGACGGACGAAGCGGCGTTCGCCCGTTTCCTGGACGAACTCGACTACCCGCACGTCGACGAGACGCACAATCCGGCCTACCGGATGTTCCTGCGCCGACACTGAAACCCTGTGGTCATCCAACGCCCCGCATCCGGTGCCAGATGTTCGCAGCGAACGGAACGACTTTGTGACAGGTCTTTGCCGACAAGCCATGGCCTAACCCTCGAAAGCTGCTCTGCATGAACCCCTTCATCCGCTACGAACAGGACGGCCCGGTCGTCACGCTCACCCTCGATGCGCCAGCCACGCGCAACGTGCTCACGGGCAGCAACGTGACCGACGAATTCGTGCAGGCCTGTGCACGCATCAATGCCGATCCTTCGGCGCGCGTGGCCATCCTCACCGGCGCCGACCCGGCCTTCTCGGCGGGCGGCAACCTGAAGGACATGCGCACGCTGTTCGAGCGCACGCCGGCCGAGTTGCGCGAGTGGTATCGCAACGGCATCCAGCGGCTGGCGCTGGCGGTCTACGGCGTCGAAGTGCCGCTCGTCTGCGCAGTCAACGGCGCGGCGATCGGCGCCGGCTGCGACCTCACGACGATGTGCGACATCCGCATCGCGTCCGAGCGTGCGAGCTTTGCCGAGAGCTTCCTGAAGGTCGGGCTGATTCCGGGCGACGGCGGAGCCTGGCTGCTGCCGCGCGCGGTCGGTCGCAGCATGGCCGCCGAGATGACCTACACCGGGCGCACGGTGGACGCCGCCGAGGCTCTCCAGATCGGCCTGGTCTCGCGCGTCGCGCCGCACGAGCGCCTGATGCCCGAGGCCCGCGCGCTGGCCAGGCAGATCGCGGAGCAGCCGGGCGTGACGCTGCGCCTGGCCAAGCGGCTGCTGCGCGAGGGCGAGCGGCTGGACTTTCCATCGTTGCTCGAGATGTCGGCCGGCCTGCAGGCGCTCGCGCACAAGACGCCGCAGCACACGGAGGCGGTGAACGCCTTCGTGGAAAAGCGCAGGCCGGACTTCACCGGGCTCTGAGCGCCGCTCCACCGCGCACCGGCCCGCTCCCTCGTCGGACGACAAGCACTCGTCAAACCTTTCCCCGAGAGCCGACGCAGAGCCCTGTCACCCTTTCACTCCACCCCCGCGAGAAACAAGCCATGAGACTGAATGACGAAATCGTGTTCGAAGTGGAAGAAGGCGGCATCGCGGTCGTCACCATCGACCGGCCGCAGGCGCGCAACGCCATCAACAACGGCGTGATCGAGGGGCTGCGCATGGCGTGGCAGCGTTTTGCCGCCGACGACGCGTTGCGCGTGGCGATCCTCACCGGCAGCGGCGACAAGGCGTTCTGCGCCGGCATGGACCTCAAGCAGGCGGCGGCCACCGGCCTGCGCATTCCGCCGCGCGACATGTTCCCGATCCTGGGCGATGCGATCAAGCTGGACAAGCCGGTGATCGCCGCCGTCAACGGCGTCGCCTATGCCGGCGGCTTCCTGTTCGGGCAAATGTGCGATTTGTGCGTCGCCAGCGAGAACGCCCTGTTCGGCATCACGGAAGCCAAGGTCGGCCGCGGCATGCCCTGGGCGGCGCCGCTGGCGCAGATGCTGCCGCAGCGCATCATGATGGAGCTGCTGCTCACCGGCGCGCCGATGACGGCGCAGCGTGCGCACGAACTCGGCTACGTGAACGCGGTCGTGCCGCTGGCCCAGTTGCGCGACAAGGCGCTGGCGATGGCGCGCACGATCGCCGCCAACGCGCCGCTGACGGTGCGCGCGGCGCGCGAGCTGGTCTACCTGGCCAGCGAGATGGGGCGCTCGGCTGCGCTGCGCGCCGCCTACCCGCTGTTCGACAGCGTCTACCTCAGCGAGGACGCACAGGAAGGGCCACGCGCGTTCGCCGAGAAGCGCGCGCCGCGCTGGAGCGGCCGTTGAGCGACCGGGGCATCCCCGCGCCACCCATCGCCAGCGCCAGAATCCCACCCCCGGGACGGACCCCATGAGCAGCACGCTCGTAGGCAAGCTGGTGGTGGCGATCGCCTCGCGCGCCCTGTTCGACTTCGAGGAAGAGAACACACTGTTCGAACAAGGGTGCGGTCCGAACCGCGACCAGGCCTACATGCAACTGCAACTGGAGCGGCTCGAGCAGCCAGCCCGGCCGGGAGTGGCGTTTTCGCTGGTGCAAAAGCTGCTTGCGTTCAACCAGGCCGGACCGATGGCCAACGGCAGCTCGGCCGATGACGGCAGCATGCCACCGACCGGGCACGACCGCACGCCCGACGGGACGCCTGGCGCGAGATCAGGCGACGGATCAGCCGCCGGACCGGACCTGCACGACACCAGGACGAGCGCACAGCATGAGCGAACTGCCCCACACCCGGTCGAAGTCGTGATCCTCTCGCGCAACGATCCGATCTCGGGCATGCGCGTGTTCCGTTCGGCGAAGCACTACGGGCTGGCGATCGAGCGCGGCGCGTTCACGCGCGGACGGCCACCATGGCGCTACCTGCGCCCGCTGCACGCCAACCTGTTCCTGTCAGCCAACCTCGACGACGTGCGCGCGGCGCTCGAAGCCGGCGTGCCGGCGGCGCAGGTCTATCCGCAGTCGGCACGCGCCAGCCAGGCGCACCCGCACGAAGTGCGCATCGCGTTCGACGGCGACGCGGTGCTGTTCAGCGACGAAGCCGAGCGCATCTACCAGGCGCAGGGGCTGGCGGCGTTCCAGCAGCACGAAATCGAGAAGGCGGCCGAGCCGCTGCCCGCAGGCCCGTTCAAGCCCTTGCTGGCGGCCTTGCACCGCCTGCAGCAGCACGGCACGCCCACGGTACGCGTGCGCACCGCGCTGGTCACCGCGCGCAGCGCGCCGGCGCACGAACGCGCGATCCGCACGCTGATGGACTGGCACATCGAGGTCGACGAGGCGATGTTTCTGGGCGGCCTGGCCAAGGGCGAGTTCCTGCGCGAATTCGAACCGGATTTCTTCTTCGACGACCAGACCGGCCACGTCGAGTCGGCCGCGCCGCATGTGCCCTCCGGGCACGTGGCCAACGGCGTCGCGAATCTGCCGGGCCGACCTTGAACCATCCGCCGCCAGCGGTGATCCGCCGGATCGCTGCGCGCGCGGCCATGCCGATCGCCTGATTTCCACTGTTTCGAGAGGTCCCCGTCATGGGCATGCGTGACAAGTTCGCCGGCTTCAAGGCCTTTGCGGTGCGCGTGGTGCAACTGTCCGCGCCCTATTTCCACTCCGAGCAGCGCTGGCGCGCGCGCGGCATGTTTGCCGCGATCGTGGCGTTGAACCTGGGTTCGGTCTATCTGGCGGTGCTGTTCAACGACTGGTACGGCCTGTTCTACGACGCCCTGCAGGTCAAGGACCAGGCCGTGTTCTGGCACCAGATCGGCCGTTTCACCTACCTCGCCTTCATCGCCATCGTGATCGCGGTCTACCGCTTCTACCTCACGCAGTTGCTGCAACTGGAGTGGCGGCGCTGGATGACCGACTACTACCTGCGCCGCTGGCTCGGCGGCGACGCCTTCTACCGCATGGAGCTGGCACGGTTCGCACAGCGCAACGGCGTCGGCGCCGACAACCCCGACCAGCGCATCTCGGAAGACGTGAACCAGTTCACCGGGCAGACCGTCAGCCTGACCATGGGCCTGCTCAATGCCAGCGTCACGCTGGCGAGCTTCATCGGCATCCTGTGGGAGCTCTCGGGCGCCTTCAGTTTCCAGTTGGCCGGCCACACGCTGGCAATCCCGGGCTTCATGGTCTGGATGGCCTTGCTGTACTGCCTGGTCGGCAGCGTGCTCACGCACTACATCGGGCGGCGCCAGATCCGACTCAACTTCGAGCAGCAGCGGCGCGAAGCCGATTTCCGCCACCACATGGTGCGCGTGCGCGAGTACAGCGAGGCGATCGCACTGGACCGCGGGCAGGCGGTGGAACAGCAGCACCTGGGCAAGCGCTTCATCGGGGTCCTGGAGAACTACCTGGCGCTGATCAAGGCGCAAAAGAGCCTGATCTGGTTCACCACGTTCTTCGGCCAGGCCGCGGTGGTGTTCCCGATGATCGTCGCGGCCCCGCGCTATTTCAGTGGCGCGATCCAGCTCGGCGACCTGATGAAGATCAACTCCGCGTTCGGCCGGGTGCAGGACTCGCTGAGCTGGTTCGTCGACAACTACAGCGGTCTCGCCGCCTGGCGCGCAACGACCGACCGATTGACCGGTTTCGACGACGCGATCGCAGCGGCCGAGGCCGGCAACCAGCAGTTGCAGATCGTCGACGGCGAGGGGCTCACCACGCGCGGCCTGGACATCCACCTGCCCAACGGAACACCGCTGCTGGTCGACGCGGCGCTGCAAGTGAGCCCTGGCGAACACGTGCTGCTGCAGGGGCCGTCGGGCAGCGGCAAGTCGACGCTGTTTCGCACGCTGGCCGGCATCTGGCCGTATGCGCGCGGCGACGTGCGGCGCAGCCGTGACGCGATGTTCATCCCGCAGCGACCGTATTTCCCGAACGCGACGCTGCGCGAGGCACTGGCGTACCCGGAGCCGCCGCAGCGCTACCAGGACGCTGCGATGCAGACCGCGCTGCGCGAAGCGCTGCTGCCCCACCTGGCCGGCGACCTGGACCGGGTCGACGCCTGGGGCCAGAAGCTCT
>JBDHRZ010000194.1:0-5967 GCA_039807845.1 Rhodoferax sp. | reverse complement strand
CGGGGCAGCGATGTGATCGTGCAGGACGCGCTCGAGCGCAAGCTCTACGTGATCCGCAAGACCTGCAGCGCCTCGATCCAGGACCTCAAGCTCAAGCACAGCAAGGAATACTACGTGCCGAGCATGTCGAGCCGCACCGTGATCTACAAGGGTTTGCTGCTGGCGGACCAGGTCGGCGAGTACTACCGTGATCTGCAGGACCCGCGCTGCGTCTCGGCGCTGGGCCTGGTGCACCAGCGCTTTTCCACCAACACCTTTCCCGAGTGGCCGCTCGCGCATCCGTATCGCTACGTGGCCCACAACGGCGAGATCAACACGGTAAAGGGCAATTACAACTGGATGAAGGCGCGCGAGGGCGTGATGTCGTCTCCGGTGCTCGGCGCCGACCTGCGCAAGCTCTACCCGATCAGTTTTCCGAGCCAGTCCGACACCGCGATCTTCGACAACTGCCTCGAACTGCTGACCATGGCCGGTTATCCGATCAGCCAGGCGGTGATGATGATGATCCCCGAGCCGTGGGAGCAGAACGCGAGCATGGACGGCCGCCGGCGTGCCTTCTACGAGTACCACGCCGCGATGCTCGAACCCTGGGACGGGCCGGCGTCCATCGTCTTCACCGATGGTCGCCAGATCGGCGCGACGCTCGATCGCAACGGCCTGCGTCCGTCGCGCTACTGCGTCACCGACGACGGCATGGTGATCATGGCGTCCGAGTCCGGCGTGCTGCCGGTGCCGGAGAACCGCATCGTGCGCAAGTGGCGGCTGCAGCCGGGCAAGATGTTCCTGATCGATCTCGAACAGGGACGCATGATCGACGACGAGGAGATCAAGGCCAGCCTGGCCGGCTTCAAGCCGTACAAGCAGTGGATCGAGAACCTGCGCATCCGCCTCGACGACGTGGGAGCGCTGTCGGGGGCGCAGCACGCCGCAGCGCAGGACACCGTCGGGCAGCACTCTGCGACGCAGCCCTTCGCGGGGAAACCGTCCATTGGGCAAGCGGCGATCGGGCAGTCGTCCGGGTCCGCCGCGGCCCCGGCGGTGGGCGAGGCGCCGAGCCTGCTGGAGCGCCAGCAGGCCTTCGGCTACACCCAGGAGGACATCAAGTTCGTGCTCGGCCCGATGGCCGCGGCGGGCGAGGAGGCGATCGGGTCGATGGGCAACGACAGTCCGCTGGCCGTGCTCTCGGACAAGGACAAGCCGCTGTACAACTACTTCAAGCAGTTGTTCGCCCAGGTCACCAACCCGCCGATCGACCCGATCCGCGAGAACATCGTGATGTCGCTGGTGTCCTTCATCGGACCCAAGCCCAACCTGCTGGACGTAAACCAGGTGAATCCGCCGATGCGCCTGGAGGTGAGCCAGCCGGTGCTGGACTTCCCCGACATGGCCAAGCTGCACGAGATCGAACGCCACACCCACGGCAAGTTCCGCAGCGCGAGCCTGGACATCACCTATCCCCTGTCCTGGGGCTACGAGGGGATCGAGGCCAAGCTCGCGTCCCTGTGCGCGGAGGCGGTGGACGCGATCCGCGAGGGCAGGAACATCCTGATCGTCAGCGACCGGCGCATCAGCGCCACGCGGCTGGCCATTCCGGCGCTGCTCGCGCTCAGCGCGGTGCACCAGCACCTGGTGCGCGAAGGGCTGCGCACCTCGGCCGGCCTGGTGGTCGAGACGGCGAGCGCACGCGAGGTGCACCACTTTGCGACGCTGGCCGGTTACGGCGCCGAGGCGGTCCATCCGTACCTGGCGCTGGAGACGCTGCACGCGATGCATCGGCAGTTGCCGGGGGAACCCGGTGCCGAAAAGGCGGTCGCGAACTACATCAAGGCGATCGGCAAGGGCCTGTCCAAGGTCATGTCGAAGATGGGCGTTTCGACCTACATGAGCTATTGCGGCGCGCAGTTGTTCGAGGCGATCGGCCTCAACGGCGACACCACCGAAAAGTATTTCACCGGCACACCGAGCCGGGTGCAGGGGATCGGCGTGTTCGAGATCGCCCAGGAGGCGATCCGCATGCACCAGGCTGCATTCGGCGAGGACCCGGTGCTCGAGACCATGCTCGATACCGGCGGCGAGTATGCCTGGCGCGTGCGCGGCGAGGAGCACATGTGGACGCCGGACGTGATCGCCAAGCTGCAGCACAGCACGCGCGCGAACAACTGGAGCACCTACAAGGAATACGCGCAGTTGGTCAATGATCAGTCGCGCCGGCACATGACGCTGCGTGGCCTGTTCGAGTTTCGCGTCGATCCCGCACGCGCCGTCTCGGTGGACGAGGTCGAGCCCGCCAGCGAGATCGTCAAGCGCTTTGCCACCGGTGCGATGTCGCTCGGCTCGATCTCCACCGAGGCGCACGCGACCCTCGCGGTGGCCATGAACCGGCTCGGCGGCAAGAGCAACACCGGCGAGGGTGGCGAAGACCCGGCGCGCTACCGCCAGGAACTGCGCGGCCTGTCGGTCCGGCAGGGTCAGACCCTGGGCGACATCATGGGCCACGATGTGGTGGCCGCCGACTACGCGCTGCACGAGGGTGATTCGTTGCGTTCGCGCATCAAGCAGGTGGCCTCGGGCCGGTTCGGCGTCACCGCCGAGTACCTTGCGAGCGCAGACCAGATCCAGATCAAGATGGCGCAGGGCGCAAAGCCCGGCGAGGGTGGCCAGCTGCCGGGCGGCAAGGTGTCGGAATACATCGGCCGGTTGCGCTATTCGGTGCCCGGCGTCGGCCTGATCTCGCCGCCGCCGCATCACGACATCTATTCGATCGAGGACCTGGCCCAGCTCATCCACGACCTGAAGAACGTCGCGCCGCACGCCAGCATCAGCGTCAAGCTGGTGAGCGAGGTCGGCGTGGGCACCGTCGCCGCCGGCGTCGCCAAGTGCAAGAGCGACCACGTGGTGATCGCCGGCCACGATGGTGGCACTGGTGCCTCGCCATGGTCGTCCATCAAGCACGCGGGCGGGCCGTGGGAGATCGGTCTGGCCGAGACGCAACAGACGCTGGTGCTCAACCGCCTGCGCGGGCGCATCCGGGTGCAGGCCGACGGCCAGATGAAGACCGGGCGCGATGTCGTGATCGGCGCCCTGCTCGGGGCCGACGAGTTCGGCTTCGCCACCGCGCCGCTGGTGGTCGAGGGCTGCATCATGATGCGCAAGTGCCATCTCAACACCTGCCCGGTCGGCGTCGCCACGCAGGACCCCGTGTTGCGCCAGAAGTTCTCCGGCAAGCCCGAGCACGTCGTCAACTACTTCTTCTTCGTGGCCGAGGAGGTGCGCCAGATCATGGCGCAACTGGGCATGCGCCGGTTCGACGACATGATCGGTCGCGCCGACCTGCTCGATACCGCGCCGGGGATCGAGCACTGGAAGGCGCGCGGGCTCGATTTTGCGCGCCTGTTCGCGTTGCCTGCGGTGCCTGGCGACGTTGCACGCCACCATGTGCAGGCGCAGGACCACGGGCTCGCGCGCGCGCTCGACCAGGTGCTGATCGAGCGTTGCCGCCCGGCGATCGAACGTGGCGAGAAGGTGAAGTTCATGGAGGTGGTGCACAACGTGAACCGTTCCGTGGGCGCCATGCTCTCCGGGGCGTTGACCAAGGTCCACCCGCAGGGCCTGCCGGACGACACCATCCGGATCCAGCTCGAAGGCACGGGGGGCCAGTCCTTCGGTGCCTTCCTGGCGGCAGGCATCACGCTCTACCTGATCGGCGATGCCAACGACTACACCGGCAAAGGCCTGAGCGGGGGGCGCATCATCGCGCGCCCGAGCATCGACTTCCGCGGCGATCCGGCGCACAACATCATCATCGGCAACACCGCGCTGTATGGGGCCACCACGGGGGAGGCGTTCTTTTCCGGCGTGGCCGGCGAGCGCTTCGCAGTGCGGCTGTCGGGCGCCACCGCAGTCGTCGAGGGCACGGGCGACCACGGGTGCGAATACATGACGGGCGGCACGGTGGTGGTGCTGGGGCGCACCGGGCGCAACTTCGCCGCCGGCATGAGCGGCGGCATCGCCTACGTCCTCGACGAGGACGGCACGTTCGCCGAACGCTGCAACACCGCCATGGTGTCGCTCGAGAGCGTGCTGCCGACGCGCGGGCAACTGGCCATGGCCGATGCGGCGGTGCTGCACCAGGGACAGTCGGACGAGGATCAGCTCCGGTCCCTGCTCGAGAGCCACAACCGCTGGACCGGCAGCAAACGCGCGCGCGAGCTGCTGGACAACTGGGAGCGCGAGCGCACGCGCTTCGTCAAGGTGTTTCCGTTCGAGTACAAGCGTGCGCTCGGCGAACTGGCCGCGCGCGACAAGGCGCGGGCCCAGGCCGTGGCGGCCGCGCCGGCGACGCTGGTGCGCCAGCGCGCGGCGCTGGCCGGCGCCAAGTGAGCAGACAGGCAGGAGCGATCATGGGAAAGATCACCGGTTTCATGGAGTACGCGCGCATCGAGGAGGCCTACCGGCCGGTCGAGCGCCGGCTCGAGGATCATCGCGAGTTCGTGTTGACGCTGGGCGACGAGCAGGCGGCCGTCCAGGGCGCGCGCTGCATGGACTGCGGCACGCCTTTTTGCAGCCATGCCTGTCCGGTCAACAACATCATCCCGGACTTCAACGATCTGGTGTACCGCGGCGATTGGCAGAGCGCGATCGCCGTGCTGCACAGCACGAACAACTTCCCGGAGTTCACCGGCCGGATCTGTCCGGCGCCCTGCGAGGCGGGCTGCACGCTCAACGTGAACGACGATCCGGTGGGCATCAAGTCGATCGAGCACGCGATCATCGACAAGGCCTGGGCGAACGGCTGGGTCGTGCCCGTCATTGCGCGCCGGCGCACCGGCAAACGCGTGGCGATCGTCGGTTCCGGCCCGGCGGGGCTGGCCGCGGCGCAGCAGTTGGCGCGCGCCGGCCATGACGTCACCGTGTTCGAGAAGAACGACCGCGTCGGTGGCCTGCTGCGCTACGGCATCCCGGACTTCAAGCTGGAGAAGTCGCACGTGGACCGTCGCGTCGCGCAGTTGCAGGCCGAAGGGGTGGTGTTTCGTACCGGCGTGCTGGTGGGCGAGTTGCCCAAGGCCAGCAAGGTCACCAACTGGGCGCGGGAAGCGATTCCCGCGCAGCAACTCCAGCAGGAGTTCGACGCGGTCCTGCTTGCCGGTGGCGCCGAGCAGTCGCGCGACCTGCCGGTGCCGGGTCGTGAGCTCAAGGGGGTGCACTTCGCAATGGAGTTCCTGCCCCAGCAAAACAAGGTCAATGCCGGCGACAAGCTGCGTGACCAGCTGCGCGCCGATGGCAAGCACGTGATCGTGATCGGCGGTGGTGACACCGGCAGTGACTGTGTCGGCACCAGCAACCGCCAGGGCGCCGCCAGCGTGACCCAATTCGAGTTGATGCCCCGGCCCCCGATCGAGGAGAACCGGCCGCTGACCTGGCCCTACTGGCCGATCAAGCTGCGCACCAGTTCCAGCCACGAGGAAGGTTGTGTGCGCGAGTTTGCCATCGCCACCAAGGCGTTCGTCGGCGAGAAGGGCAAGGTCAAGGCTCTCGAGACCGTGCGCGTCGAGTGGAAGGACGGCAAGATGGTCGAGGTGCCGGGCAGCGGACAGTTGGTTCCAGCGGACCTGGTACTGCTGGCAATGGGCTTCGTCGCCCCCGTGGCGAGCGTGCTCGATGCATTCGGCGTGGCCAGGGATGGGCGCGGCAATGCACTGGCCGGCACCGACGCTGCCAATGGCTACGCGACCAACGTGGCCAAGGTATTCGCCGCCGGCGACATGCGTCGCGGCCAGAGCCTGGTGGTGTGGGCGATCCGCGAGGGCCGCCAGGCGGCGCGTGCGGTGGAGGCATTCCTGCTCGGGTCGAGTTGCCTGCCGCGTTGATTGCGCGGCGCGGTTTTCGGGCGCCGCGGGCAAATGTCGCGCGCGGGCGTTGTTGCGCGGCAACTTGCAGCAGGGCGAAGTGGCGCATCCCGTATCATCG
>JBDHRZ010000193.1:0-5992 GCA_039807845.1 Rhodoferax sp. | reverse complement strand
TCGGCGCAAGCCACTCCGCAGGCAACCGGTGGCCCAGCCACTGGATGTCCCAACCCGCAGTGATCGCACTCATGCGCAGCGTCACCACCAGCCAGGCGGCAAACAGCACGTACAACATCTGCCGGTTGATCCAGGCCGTCATCAGCACGATGGCCGCCAGCACGATCAAGCCGCCGTCGAGCAGCCCGGAATTGCGATGGAATTCCTGCGTGGCGCGGCGCATGTCCTGGGCCGACCAGGCCGCGGCCGTCACGCGGGCTGGTCCGACGAACCGCCCCTGGCACAGGATGCCGCTGGGCCGGCCGTCCAGGTTCAGCACGAAGCCCGACCTGGCCGCTCCCATGGCACCCTGCTGGGCGGAGCGCGACGCTTCCCCGAGGGGTTGCAGGGAAGCACGGTCCCAGCAGCGCACGGCAGTCGCGTGGCGGGACGGAAACTCGACCACCGAGCCGCCGGCGGCCAAGCCCGGCGCATCGAAGGAAAACCAGATCGGACGCTCGGAGCGCCGGGTCTCGAACGCCTGGCCCGGGTTGACCGACTGCAGCTGCTCACGTGCCTGCGCAGGTGTCAGACTCCCGGCTTCGGACTTGTCTTCCAGCGTCCTCAGTTGCACGGGTGTCGCGGCACCCACGCTGTACTGGTCATCCCAAAAATAGATGGCGGCGGCCGAAACCAGTACGAGGGCCAGCGGCACCAGATAGATCGACAACAGCCAGGTGAGCCTGTCCATGCCCACGCCAAACCGGTTCCCGATCGCTTGACCCCAGCTAAGTTGCCGATCGACCATGCATCCTTGCGAACACCGGAATCGATCCGGCGAAAGGTGCCAGTCTACGCAACGGCACGCTGACGTCAATGCACGACGCGCCTTCAGCGCTTCGCTCGACTGGCGAGCGTGACAAATGTCGCGGAAAACAGACGGTCAGGACGGATCAGACTGGTCGGCGTCCCAATGGCGGCATCATGCGCGGTGGCGTCGGCACCGGAAATAGTTCGCCCGGATCGACTTCGGGTTCGGCAGCCACGTCGATATCGGGATGGTGCGTGTGGTACATGAATTGCAGCAACGGATGCGCCGCATCCACCAAGCGCTGATTCCCGGCCTCGATGTCGAAGCCGAGCACGCGATGCGGAATGTTGTTGCCATGGCGCATCGGAATGTAGCCGCGCTCGGGGAACAGGTCCTCGAACATCATCTGGTCGTAGTGGCGGTCCAGCGGCGCACGCGCGGCCACGACGGCCCAGTCGATGTCGCTCTGCGCGCAATATTGCAGTGTGGCCTTGATCAGCACGATCTTCACCAGTCGGCCGATGGAACCACCGACGATCCCGAGGCGGCTGCCTTCGACCAGTGGCCGGTCGCGCAGCCAGCGCGGCAGGTCCACCGATTGCTCGATCTTCAGCGGCATGTAGGCGTTGCTCTGGATGCGCAAGGTTCCCAACGGCGACCCATCGAGCTTGGATTCGGCCAGCAGCACGATGACGCCGGGTTCGCTGTCGATCGACTCGGGTGTACGCAGTTTCTCGCCGAACTCGGGCATGTGCCGGCCATAAGCAGCCGCACGAATCTCCACCGCCTTGGACAGGTCGGCCTCGTTGCGCACCAGGCGCACCGTGAACGGCAGGCGTTCTTCCTTCATCGGCGCCGGCGCGGCGAAGGGGCTGAACGGCGGCAGGTCGGCGACGGGGATGTGGCGCCGCGGGGCAGCGTAGTGGCTGGACAGGATCATCGTAGGTTCCTCTTGGCGGGCAGGTGGATCGTCTCGGCACAGCGGGCAATTGCGCCCTTGTAAATAAATGTAGGCTTCCCGCCCGGGCACGCGAAGTCGCCGTTCGGCTAGAGATGTTGTAGGAAGCGCGCCGACAGGGTTTTACCCAGGGTGACGGCGTGGGTCGCTGCGTGGTACACGAGCACGCCTGAGGATGGTGGCCCGGCCACCGGCTATGGCACACTCGCCGCCTTGCCCGAGCCGGAACGGCGTGCGGCAGACAGAATTGCGAGGGAAGGAACCGGATGTCAGCCATCGTCGCGCGGATCGCACAGGAGTTGGACGTACGCGAAAGCCAGGTACAGGCCGCAGTCGATCTGTTCGATGGGGGTGCCACGGTGCCGTTCGGGGCGCGTTACCGCAAGGAAGCCACCGGCGGACTGGACGATGTCGCCCTGCGCGCGCTCGAAAGCCGCCTGGTCTACCTGCGCGAACTGCAGCAGCGCTGCGCCAGCGTGCTGGCGCTGATCGAGCAACAGGGAAAGCTCACGCCGGCGCTGCGCCTGGCGCTGGAAAACGCTGCGACCAAGCAGGAACTCGAGGATCTGTACCTGCCGTACAAGCTCAAGCGGCGCACCAAGGGCCAGATGGCGCGTGAGGCCGGTCTGGAGCCATTGGCGGATCGGTTGCTGCAGGATCCGACGCTGGACCCGCAGAGCGAGGCGAGGGCGTTTCTCGTGCCGCAGCAGCCTGCGGTCGAGGGCGCCGAGCCCCAAGGTGATTATTCGAGTGCCGCTGCGGTACTCGACGGCGTGCGCGACCTCCTGAGCGAACGCTGGGCCGAGCAGCCCGCCCTGGTGCAGGCGTTGCGCGCCTGGCTGTGGGACAGCGGCCAGTTTGCGAGCACCCTGCGCGCCGGCGTGGACCCGCAGGGCACGGACGCGGCCAGGTTTCGCGACTATTTCGACTACCAGGAACCGATCGCGCGCGTGCCCTCGCATCGTGCACTGGCGGTGTTGCGCGGCCGCTCGCTCGGTGTGCTGGACGCTCAACTGCGCCTGCCTTCGCCCGAGCCGGCATCCGGTCAGCCGGCCGCGTCTGCCAGCGCCCCGGCCGAGGCCCGGATTGCCCGGCATGTGCAGTGGCGCCATCAGGACCGGGCGGCCGATGGTTTCCTGGGCAAGTGCGTGAACTGGACCTGGCGCGTGAAACTGAGCCTGTCGATCGAACGCGACCTGTTTGCGCGCTTGCGCGAAGCGGCGCAGGCCACCGCCATCACGATCTTTGCCGACAACCTGCGCGATCTGCTGCTGGCTGCACCCGCCGCGCCGCCGGTGGTGCTCGGGCTCGATCCCGGCATCCGCACCGGCGTCAAGGCGGCGGTCGTCGACCGCAACGGCAAGTTGCTCGAGACCGCGACCGTCTACCCGCACGAACCGCGCAAGGACTGGGACGGCGCATTGCACCACTTGCGCACGCTGTGCCTGCGCCACGGCGTGAGCCTGATCGCGATCGGCAACGGAACCGCCAGCCGCGAAACGGACCGACTCGCGGCAGATCTGATTGCGCGCCTGGCGCAACCAGCCGCCGACGTATCGTCTGCCGCGCTGGCGCCGCCGCAGAAGGTGCTGGTGAGCGAGGCCGGCGCTTCGGTCTATTCGGCCAGCGCCTTCGCATCACAGGAGATGCCCGACGTCGACGTCAGCCTGCGCGGGGCCGCCAGCATCGCCCGGCGGCTGCAGGACCCGCTGGCCGAACTGGTCAAGATCGAGCCAAAATCGATCGGCGTCGGCCAGTACCAGCACGATGTCGACCAAGGCGAACTGGCCCGATCGCTGGACGCGGCGGTGGAGGACTGTGTGAACGCCGTCGGCGTGGACCTGAACACCGCCAGCGTGGCCCTGCTGCGCCGTGTCTCGGGGCTCACGCCCGGCGTCGCGACTGCCATCGTGCGCTGGCGCGACAGCCACGGCAGTTTCAGCCACCGTGGCCAATTGCTCGAAGTCAGCGGGCTGGGCCCCAGGGCCTACGAGCAGAGCGCCGGCTTCCTGCGCATCCGTGGCGGGACGAACGCGCTCGACATGACCGGCGTGCACCCGGAGAGCTATCCCGTGGTACAGAGGATCCTGCAGCAGACCGGCCTGCCGATCGGCGAATTGATGGGGCGCAGCGCCGTGCTGGCCGCCCTGCGACCCGAGCAATTCGCCGATGCGCGCGTCGGTGTACCCACGGTGCGCGACATCCTGGCCGAACTGGAAAAGCCTGGCCGCGATCCAAGGCCGCAATTCCGCGCCGCCCGGCTCGACGAGTCGGTGCACGACATCACCGACCTGCGCGTCGGCATGGTGCTCGAAGGCACGGTGAGCAACGTTGCTGCATTCGGTGCCTTCGTCGACCTTGGCGTGCACCAGGACGGGCTGGTGCACGTGAGCCAGCTCAGCGAACGCTACGTCACGGACGCGCGTGCGGTCGTGCGGGCCGGCGCCATCGTCAAGGTGAAGGTGCTGGAGGTCGACCTGACACGCAAGCGCATCGGTTTGACGATGAAACTGGGCACGGCCGTGCCGGACCGGCAGGCGGCCCGGGACTCCCCCAGGCGGGCGGACGGCCAGGCTGCGCGGCCGGGCATGCGGGCGCCGGCGGCACCAGCAACGGCCATGGCCTCGGCATTCGCACGCCTGAAGGCGTGACCGTGCAACCGCGCCGGCGGCGTGCCGGCGGGCGCCGATAATCCGGGCCGTTGTGCGCGCCACGCCGGAGTCGTCGATCCATGTTGCTGCAGGACCTGTTGGCCTCCCCGTTCACCTTGCCGAGCACGCCGAAGGTGGTGGCTCTGTTGCTGAGCGAACTCGAACGCGGGCAACCCGACTTGCGCAGGATCTCCCAGCTCGTCAGCACCGACCCGGGGCTGGCGGCACGCCTGCTGCAGGTGGCCAACTCGGGCTATTTCAAGTTGTCCGGCCGCGTGCACAGCGTGCCCGAGGCGCTCGCGGTGGTGAGCCTGGGGCAGGTGCGCACCGTGGCGGTGGCGGCGGCGGGAAAGAGCTCGCTCAAGGCGGTGCCTGGCATCAACCTGCAACAGTACTGGGACTTCAGCCTGGACGTCGCCCGGGTTTCGCGCTCCCTTGCGGGTGTGGTGCGGCAGAACCAGCAGGCGGCCTTCACCGCGGGGCTGCTCTGCTTCATCGGTGAACTGGCGATGCGCCTGGCAATGCCGCAGGAGATGGCGGCGCTGGACCCGCAAGCGCCGGCGTTCGACGCCCGCCGGGCGCGCACCGAGCGCAGGCAATTCGGATTCGACTACGCGCAGGCCGGTGCCGGCCATGCGCGCCAATGGTCGTTCCCGCAGGTCATCGTCGAGGCGATCGCGCACCAGGATGCGCCGTTTCGCGAGGACGCGTACGAGCCGCTGGCCGGCGTCCTCCACCTGGCGGCCTGGCGCGCCCGCTGCCAGTGCGCCGGACTGAACCAGCGCGAAATGGCGGTCACCTTTCCGGGGCCGGTCGGCGAGGTACTGTCACTGGACATCGACATGGTGCTGCAGCAGGACCCGATCGACTGGTCCGGCCAGCACAGGCTCTGAGCACCATGGGACCCAGCGCGCAACTGGCCGAGGAGTTCGCGCGTTGGGTCGAGGCACCCGACTTGCGCCACGTGCACCGGCTGTGAAGCAATCGGCTGGCGAGCATCCGCGTCCTGGCCCGGACACCGGCGCACCGACATCCGGGCTCGCGCCAGGCCGTGACGAAGACGCGTTCCACGAGCCGGTGCGCCGGTTGCTGGAACTGCTCGCCGGCCAGAGCGGGCAACGCTGCATCGTCGGCCTGGTCGGACTTCCCGGTGCCGGCAAGAGCACGCTGGCACTGCGTCTGGCGCAGCAGGTCGATCGGCACCTGGGCGAAGGCAGCGCGCTGGTGCTGGGCATGGATGGCTTTCACCTGACGCGGGCGCAACTGGCGCAGTGTGCCGACCCGCAAGCGGCGCTGGCGCGCCGCGGTGCGCCCTGGACCTTCGATCCGCAGGCACTGGCACAGCGGCTGCGCAGCATCCGGGCCCTGCCGCAGCCCGCCTGCGCCGGTACCCGGGAGGTCCGCTGGCCCGGCTTCGAACACGGTGTCGGCGACCCTGTGCCGGACGCGATCGCGGTGCCGGCAAGGGCCCGCTTGCTGCTGCTCGAAGGCCTGTACCTGCTGCACCGCGCGCACGGCTGGAATCTCGATGGCCTGCTCGATGCCTGCTGGTATCTCGACGTCGCGCTGGAGCCCGCACTGGAGCGCCTGACG